>JAMCRH010000048.1:760-4100 GCA_023380515.1 Gammaproteobacteria bacterium
TTATCATCCAGCACTTGCGGCTTGCCCTGGGCTTCAACTGCCATCAGCTTTTCGCACACTTCCTGGTCGAGTGACTGCCCATCGTCAACCTGCAATTTTGTGCGCTGTTGATTAATTATGATTTGCCATGGAACCCGCAGCGAATAGAACAGCGAATTGGTCGTTGCCATCGCTACGGGCAAAAATACGACGTAGTGGTTATCAACTTCCTGAATACGCGTAATCAGGCTGATCAGCGGGTATTGGAGCTGCTATCTGAAAAGCTGCACCTGTTCTCAGGGGTGTTCGGGGCTTCGGATGAAGTGCTAGGACGCATAGAAAGCGGCATAGACTTTGAAAAACGTATTCTCTCTATCTACGAGACCTGCCGCCACCCAGATGACATTGAACTAGCCTTCAACGCCTTGCAGGAGGAGCTAGAAGAAGCGATCAATGACCGGATCAAGGACACTCAAAGCCAACTGTTAGAGAATTTTGACGCAGATGTCCACGACCGGCTCAAGCTCCGACTAGATGAAGCTGAAGCACGTCTTGATAAACTGGGCCGCTGGTTCTGGGGGGTGACTCGCTACGCGTTAGAAAAATATGTGCGCTTTGATCATGCTTCCTATGCATTTGCTTTACAGAAAACTCCGGCAGGCATGAGTTCTCACATTACACCAGGCCGATATCAGTTGATTCGAGGCGCAGCTCAGCCTGACATGCTCGCTCACGCTTATCGGCTTAGCCACCCATTGGGTGAGTGGGCACAGGAAAGTAGTTTGAGCGCAAAAACCCCTCAAGCCAAAATCACTTTTGATTACAGTGCTCACAACAGCAAAATAAGCCAGGTCGAAAAATTAGTGGGCAAGACCGGTTGGTTGCGTCTGGACAGATTACAGGTCACTGCATTTGAAACGACCGAAACCTTGCTGTTTTCTGGTCTCACTGACGATGGACAGTCACTCGACCAGGAAGTGTGCGAAAAGCTGATGGCAGTTGAAGCCCAGGGCAAGCCGCAAGTGCTGGATGATAAGCCTCCAGCTCAGCTTGTCGCTAACAGCGAACGCCATATTAATGCTGCTGTTGCCGATATTTTCGAAGCCAATCAGCGCTTGTTTAATGAAGAGCGCGACAAGCTGGAAAAGTGGGCCGAAGACAAACTATTGGCAGCAGAAGAAGCGCTGAAAAACACCAAGGCGCGTATCGCACAACTCAAGCGAGATGCCCGCAAGGCTTCAACACTGCAGGAGCAGTCGGATATTCAACAGGAAATCGCCTCATTAGAAAGACAGCAGCGCCGCCAGCGTCGGGATATCTTTGCTGTGGAAGACGAAATCATAGAGCAGCGCGATCAACTTATTGACTCCTTGCAGCAACGTCTGCAGGAAACAACCGAAACAGAGACGCTTTTCACCCTGCGCTGGCAAGTCGTATGACATTGCAGGGATATAACTTTTAAGGTTTGAGTACATGAATGAATCAAATAGTCCAAAATTTCAAGAGCTTGTCACTAAGCTGCGCGAAATTTTTCAGATTGATCAGCCAGAGTTAGATTTTGGTATTTACCGGATTCTCAATGCGCGCGCTGATGAGATCAATGAATACCTAGAAAAGCGTTTACCAAAAAAAGTGCAGTCAGCCCTGAGCAGTGGCAGCAATGTTCAGCGTGAGCAGATCACTCGTGAATTGAAAGAAAAAGAAGAGCAGTACACCGCCGACGGACTTGACCCTGACAATGTACCCAAAGTGCAGGAACTGCGTCAGAAGCTGGCTGAATACAGCGCTGGGGCTTCTGAGCACGAAAACGTTGTCTTTTCTCACTTATTGACCTTTTTTTCCCGCTACTACGACAATGGCGATTTTATCAGCCAGCGCCGTTACAAGGGTGATACTTACGCCATTCCTTATTCTGGCGAAGAGGTCATGCTGCACTGGGCAAATAAAGACCAGTACTACACGAAGAGCGGTGAAAACTTTGCCAACTACAGCTTTAAGCTGGACGATGGTCGTACCGTTCACTTCCGTCTAGTGTCTGCCGATACCGCCAAAGACAACCGTAAAGACAACGATAAAGAGCGTCGCTTCGCACTCATTCACCCAAAGACGGTCATTCGAACCGATGAGCAAGGTGAAGAGTACGAGGAAGCGCTAACCCCGGTTGAGGAAGTGGTTGGCGAAGAGGGCACAGAGCTGACTATCCGCTTTGAGTATGCACCTCAGCCTAAAGGTACAAAACAGGATGCGCTCATTAAACAAGCGGTCGACGGCGTGTTAAAGGACGAAGCGGTTAAGGCTCGCTGGCTAGACTTGAGCAATCGTGCGCCTACCGAGAAAAACCCTCAGCGTACCTTGCTAGAAAAATATCTAACTGATTACACCACAAAAAATAACGCTGATTATTTTATTCATAAAAAATTGGGCATTTTTTTACGCCAAGAGCTGGACTTCTATATCAAGAACGAAGTGATGCATCTGGACGATGTGCAGAATGCAGGCGCCTTTGCCGATATCGAAAAGAGCTTACGCATGATCCAGTGCCTGCGTGCCATTGCCCTGGAGCTCATCGGTTTCCTTGCCCAGTTAGAAGACTTCCAGAAAAAGCTATGGTTAAAGAAGAAATTCGTGGTGTCCAGTCACTACTGCATCACGCTGGATAGAGTGCCAGAAGAGCTATACCCAGCGATTGCTAACAATGAAAGGCAATGGGGGCAGTGGCATGATTTAGGTATGTGTAAAAGTCTTGAGCCGGGCACTGTTGAAGACCTGAAGGTTAATCCTTACCTGATGGTGGATACCGCATTGTACGATGCGAAGTTTCGTGCCGAGCTTATGAATGCAATCACCGACCAAGATGGCAGCCTTGATGGGCTGATGGTGCATAGTGACAATTTCCAGGCGTTAACGCTCTTAGGCGAACGTTATTCGGAAAAGGTTCGCTGCGTCTACATTGACCCCCCTTACAATACGGCTAGTAACTCGATTCCTTACAAGAATTCTTTTAAGCATTCAGCTTGGGCGACGATGATGGATAATCGTGTGGCAAAGCTTAAGCCGCTAATGCCGGAAAACGGGGCCATCTTCGTCAGCATCGACAAGCATGAGCGCCAAAATTTAGATCATATTCTCAGTAATAATTTCGGTGAAGATAATCACATCGAAGAGCTTATCTGGGCAATGAACACTAATAACAGCCAAGCGCCTAACTACTCGACTAATCACGAATATGTTTTAGTTTACGCTTTCCACCATCAAGGCGGTTAGCTGTCGCCGTGGCGTGCGCGGTACTACCGGACCCACCAAAACAGTCGAGAACAACACTATCTTTATCAGTGGAGTGCAAAACGAATCGGCTAACGAA
>JAMCRH010000049.1 GCA_023380515.1 Gammaproteobacteria bacterium
AATTCGGCTTCGCTGGCAAAGCCAAATGCGCACACCACCACGTCAATACTATGATCTGCAAAAGGTAAGCGGGCATTACTGGCCACCACATAACGGCCTTCTTTGTGCCAAGGTGCCGCAGCCTGCACTGCCCATTTTGACACATCGTTACCCAGCCAATTAGCTTGATGCGCATCAAAATGCGCTGCTAGTTGACGCAAATAATAGCCTTCACCGCATCCTGCATCTAACACGCTGAAACTTGATTCAGTTGGCACAACATCGCGAACTGCGGCGCGCAAAGCATCCGCGATAGGCTGATAACGCCCGCTGGTTAAGAACCGACGCCGAGCCTGCACCATGGCTTTACTGTCGCCAGGGTCCTTAGAGCGCTTAAAGTGAGCCGGTAGCAAGTTGACATAGCCTTGTTTGGCCTGATCAAAGGTGTGGCCCTGAGGGCACACCCAAGCGCCCTGTGAATTAGCTTGAAGCTCGGCATCATCGAATCGAGCCGAGGCAGAGCTAGCTTGGCACAATGGGCATATAAGTGCAGGTTGCATCGTCGCTGTTACCCTAATCCCAAAGATGTCGGTAGGTTTGCCACCAATCCAACGCAATCGCGCGGTTATGCCGATTTGCACGCGGGTTTAGCACGCTGGGTAAGGTTAAATAGTTTCCGTCGATTTGCGCCTGCAACACTTGGTCTTGGCTGGCGAGCTGCAATGCGTAGAGCGCAAGCATAACTTCGAAGTCATCGTCTGAGGCTAGCTTTTCAATTAAGTGAGGAATCGCTGGCTTACCGATCATGCCAAGATTCTCCGCCGCGCTATACCAAATTTTCTCATTCTCACCGTCACCATAGGTTTGGGTATAATCTGGGTCACTTAAGCGGGCTAAGTTGTATTCGAGATCTTGACTGGTGTCCTGTGTAGCGTCAGGCTCAGCGCCATCTGTTGAGTCGGTCGCGACCACGACAGGTGTGGTGTCGTCAGTATCCGAGGTTGTCGGTGCGCTGCTACATGCAGCGACTAACAGCAGCACACAGCTTGATACACCCAGCGGCTTCCATGTAACGCTTTTCAAATCAGTTTTCACAGCAAATAATCCGTTGGAAAAAGAGCCTATTGCAACCCCCTAGCGGTGGTCGAAGCGGCATTTGAATTCAGGTATAATACTTATCATTATTCGATAGTTTACAGGTCTAAACCCGATGAAAGTAGTCATTCGATATTTTTTTCGCTTTGTGCGATTACTGTTGGCACCTATCATGCTTATCAGCGAAACCCTGACCACGCCTAAGCCTATGCAACGCAGCGCTGAAGGTCAACGCGAAGTCGATGCTGCGTGCCAACAGCTTGCTTTGTATCAATTTCGCACCTGTCCATTTTGCATCAAAGTACGCAAACATATACGCAAGCTTAACTTACCGATCGAATTGCGGGATGCGCAGCAAGTGCAACAGCACCGCGATGCGCTATTAAGTGGCGGCGGAAAAATTAAAGTACCATGCTTACGCATTGCCAGCGGACAGAATGAAAATGATGTGGAGTGGATGTATGAGTCAGACGCGATTATCGATTATTTAAGCAAGCGTTTCGCTGATATTTCTAAGCCTTGATTTTTTAGCCCTGCGCAGATACCAATAACGGGAGCCGTTAAACTGGCTCTCCGTGTAATTGCTGTAAGCGCCGACGGTATATTTTATTGTTAGCGTCCTGAACAATAATTTGTGAACGGAACAGTGCGAGTAGCTCAATCGCCAGTATACCTAATAACAAGGGGCCACCTATCACACCAAAACCGGTTTTAATCAGCACCACTGCCACCACAAATACAACTAAGTTCACCGCACCTCGTAACCAGCGGCGTAAATAAAAATGATGTAGCCCACAAATTAAAAACCAATTTAACACGGCGTAAGTGTCAGGGTCTTTCAATTCACGACGCACGGCTGCATAAAAAGCTTGGCGCTCAATATCACTTAGCGCAGCAATTTCTTTACGCAATTGCTCCTCTTCGGCGTTCACATGCTTGCTCATCAACATCCGCTTTGATCTCCGTGCTTTGCTTTAGATTGGTGCGTTACCCCTTGCCATGGTTCTACGCAATAACAAAAACTATCGCCGTGCCGACAACGACGAATTCGGTGCCAGCCAGCCTTGGCGCCTCGCCACAAGCCCACATCACGAATGGCCTCTAAGGTATATTGAGAACAGGTTGGCTGGTAACAACAGGTGATACCGAACCAGCGCCGACTGCCCCCGCTACGTTGGTAACCGGTAATGGCTTTCACAACCAGTTGTGTAAGCATCAAGAGGCCTCTAACGCCCTAGTGTGACAATCATAGCTTCACGCTGCCAAAACAACCAAAATCTCTTCATTTCAAGTACTTGAAAAACAACTTGCCAACCCTCAGCAGCATACGCATTCAATTCAGCTTCGATTTTGCGCATCGGCAAACCAGAAGAGCCTAATAGGATAGTGCCACATCCGCCCTCGACGATATGCACTATTTTATACTCTCGAAATTTTTGGGTGTCGCTCACTACAGCTCCTTGTGCTGATAATTTTACAATCAAGAATCCTGACTATGACGCAAGCCTGCGGGCTAGGCAAATACAAATAAGTGACAAAATATGTCAAACAGCAGGCACAAAAAAAGCAGACCTAAGGTCTGCTTTTTAAAATTCGTGTTGGTTACAAAAGCATAAAGCCTTGCAGCCGACATCTCACCTTATAAAGGTACGATGTTCTCAGCTTGAGGACCTTTAGGGCCTTGAGTTACAGAGAACTCAACGCGCTGGCCTTCAGTCAAAGTTTTGAAGCCTGAGCCTTGGATAGCACTGAAATGTGCGAATACATCTGGACCGCCTTCGCGCTCTAGAAAACCAAAACCTTTAGACTCGTTGAACCACTTTACTGAACCTTTGATGACTTCAGACATAATATAAATCCTGTATTAAAAACTTTAGATGTTAATGCGGGTAAAAATAAAAGCTAGTTGAAACTACAGGACGAGGAAAAATTACGAATAATCTGGCATCGAAGTGGAGTATCAATTAAATATTTCTTAACCGACTGGCTAAAGTCTACGCGCTCTATACCAATTGTCAAAGGTATTTTAGAAATATCCCCTATCTTTACACCCTTTTCAGCGATTACCAGCGTAGTTAGTTAAGTCATCAAAGGTTCAGTAAAGTGGTTCA
>JAMCRH010000050.1 GCA_023380515.1 Gammaproteobacteria bacterium
ATAGCGACGTGGAACCACCTGAATCCATTCCGAACTCAGAAGTGAAACATGTCAGCGCCGATGGTAGTGTGGGGCCTCCCCATGTGAGAGTAGGACACCGCCAGGCACCTAATAAGTCAGAAAGGCCACCCGTAATGGGTGGCCTTTTTGCTTATGGGCGAGGAAATGTGTCCGACTCTCGAGTAGGGCGGAGCAGGTTCCTGGTGAAGCCAACAGTTTGGCTTCACCCTGCGGAGCGGGACGAGCTCTGCGAGTCCCTGGCAAACCGCCAGGCACCTAATACGGAAAAGCCCTTCGCTAACGCGAAGGGCTTTTTTCGTGTGCGTTTCGAAAAACATCTAACTCTACAGTAGTGCCTTTAACGTCATGAGACTAGAAGCTGAGCTTTTTGTAAAAAGGCGCTATAATGCTGAATTAACCAAGAGATACAGCAACATGGCGCTTTCATCGACCCCTTATAAATTTTCAGTTTCACTGTCGAATACCGACCAGCATATCTATTCAGAACTGAAAATCGTCATAGCCCGGCACCCATCCGAAACTGAAGATCGCCTACTCACTCGTCTATTAGCCTATTTACTCTGGTATCATGAGCAACTTGAGTTCGGTCGTGGACTGTCCGATAGCGATGAAGCTGCATTGTGGCAAATTAGCTTGGATGGTCAAATTGAGCATTGGATTGATGTCGGCCTGCCAGACGCGGAGCGGATGACTAAAGCGTCCAGAAAAGCAAAAAAGTATTCGCTGATGGTTTATGGAAATCGTCGTATTTGGCAAGATAAAGAATTACCAAAGGCGGCGACTACCGAGATGAACATCTTCGCGGTGCCGGAAGAAGTATTTGCTGAACTGAAGCCGCTGCTAGGCCGCAACATGAAAATTGAATTGACCGTTGCAGACGACACCTTTTATTTGACTGTCATGGATGGTGCCGAAAACCACTCTATCGTCTTTCAATTTATCGATTTGCATTTGTGATTCTTAACGAGGTTGAATTTGTTCCCTTTAAAACACAAGCATAGTTTTGCAATTGATGTGAGTGCTAAGCAACTCATTGAAATTGATTCTATTGCCAAGTTGCAGTCACTGCAATGGACCAACGACACCTATATCCTTGGGGAAGGGACAAACACGATCTTTACCGAAGACTTTAATGGACAATTGCTGGTTAACCGCATGTCAGGCGTTAAGGTTACAGAAGTCGAGAAGGGTTGGCATGTGCATGCCGCCGCAGGGGAAAACTGGCATAGTTTGGTGGTAAGTCTCATCGAGCGTGGTATTTACGGAAGCGAGAACCTTGCATTGATACCAGGTAGCGTCGGAGCTGCGCCAGTGCAAAATATCGGAGCCTATGGCGTTGAAGTTGCATTGTTTATTGATCGCGTCGAGGTTTACGATTGCAAGCTACATGTGCAAACCGAGTTAACCCACGAAGAATGCAAGTTTGCTTATCGAGACAGTATTTTTAAGCGCCCAGAGCATCGGCATTGGTTAATTACCGGCGTGCACTTCTTTTTTCCGAAAGCCTGGCAAGCAGTTCTTGGCTATCCGGATCTTGCGAATTTAACGCCAGATGCAACCGCAGTTGAGATAATGAGCCATGTGATCGCAGTGCGCAAACAAAAGCTTCCTGATCCTGCCCAAATTCCTAATGCCGGCAGTTTCTTTAAGAATCCTATTGTGACAGAAGCTGACTGCCAGCGCATACAACAGGCATTTCCGGAGGTACCTGTGTTTATTCAGGCGAATGGGCAATGCAAATTAGCTGCTGCCTGGCTAATTGATCAAGCCGGACTAAAATCGCTTAGAGTCGGCGGTGCGGCAGTGCATGAACGTCAAGCATTGGTGCTCGTGAACCGAGAGAATGCTTCGGGTGTTGATATTTTATCGCTGGCCGAGCAAATACAAATGCAGGTTCGTGAACGTTATGGTGTCGAGCTTGAACCAGAAGTTCGCTTGCTGAATGACCACGGATTAATCTCCCCATGAGCCATGATCACAACGAAATCGACTCTCTAATAATTCAGAAATTAGCCGATGGCCACTTTCATTCCGGACAACAGTTAGGTGATGAACTCGGGTTGTCACGTGCTGCTATCAATAACCATATTGAGAAACTAGCGAACCTCGGCTTGGATATTTATCGGGTCACTGGCAAAGGTTATAAGCTTGCGGAACCGATCCAATTATTTGAAACCGTAAAGTTTCAGTCACATTTGCAACAGGCTAAGAGCGAGGAACTGGTCACGCTCAAACATGTGACAGAGTCGACCAATGATGACATTAAAAGCCAGCTTGTAACATTAGGCACGCTGCCGGCCGGTACCGCTGTCTTAGCAGAGATGCAGACAAAAGGGCGTGGGCGGCGCGGCAAGCAATGGTTTTCGCCGTTCGCCTGTAATCTCTATATGTCGATTTATTGGCCTTTACCGCAAGGATTAAACAGCGCCATTGGCTTAAGTGTGATCCTTGGAATTGCGGTTGCTGAGACCTTAGTTGCGGCAGGTGTTGACGGTGTTAGTTTGAAATGGCCGAATGACGTGTATATTCGTCGGCAAAAGGTAGCTGGTATATTGGTTGAGCTTGAAGGTCAGGCGCAAGGCGAAGGGCATGCCATCGTTGGAATCGGTGTGAACTTATCGTTACCGGCCAATGCGCCAATTGACCAACCTTTTACCGCAATTCATGAACATCTAGAGGGTGAGCTTGACCGTAATCAGTGGGCCGCGAAACTCTATAGTCACTGCTTACAGTTGCTTCATGAACATGATGCAAATGGTCTGAGCCCTTTTATTCAACGCTGGCGAGAACTCGACCATTTCTATCAGCAACCACTTAAGTTGTTGTTGGGTCAGCATGAGCAGGTTGGAATTGGGCTTGGTATTGATGACTTAGGTGCGTTTTTGTTGAAGCAAGGCGACGAGGTGAAACGTTATTTTGGGGGCGAAATTAGTGTCCGTGACATTACTGCTTGAGGTTGGCAATACCGCTTGGAAATTGGCAATCTATCAGGTTGCTGACAAACCAAAATTTATTGGTCGTGGCCAAGGCTTTGCTGAACTTGAAACGCTGTTGCCCACCCTAGATTTCGACAGTTTAGCGGTCGCGTCAGTGGCGGCAAATGAATTTACCGAAGCGTTACGACAGTTTGCTGCGCAACACAATAAGCGCTTATTCGTTGCAGAAACGCAGACGGGTTATGACGTCACTCACTGTTATGCAAACCCAAGTACCTATGGTGTTGATCGCTGGTTGACCTTACTTGTGGCCAGAGCTGAACAAAAAAATGCGATGATTATTGATGCAGGAACAGCAGTGACTCTCGATGTGATTGATCAAGAGGGTCGTCATTTGGGCGGTTGGATTAGCCCCGGCTTTCGCTTGATGCAAGAATCGTTAGTTCAGCGTAGCAGTAAGCTCCGAGTTACTGATAAAGCACCAGAAGAGGCGTTGGGGACAAGCACTGAATACGCTGTTTATCTTGGCTGTCAGGCAGCATTACGCGGTTTTGTGGAGCAGGCGTTACAGCGCAGCGAGGAAACGTTTGGTACGCAAGGCTTCATTTGCTATTTAACAGGTGGGGATCATGGCCATATCAGTAGCGAACTATTTAATCGCTTCAATTGTCATCTTGAGCGTCGAGCTGATCTAGTCTTAGAAGGCCTCGCTCGCTGGTTCGAACAGAGGCCTGTTTAAGAGCAAAAGCACACTTATGACAAGCGTGCTTTAAAGTCTTCGTAACCAAATTTACGCACCAACTCAAATTCACCATTACTGCGCAAAATACCGATAGAAGGGTGCTCGACGCCATTAAAGAACGATGTTTTCACCATGGTATAGTGAATCATATCTTCAAAAATAACACGGTCGCCAGGATTCAGTTCATGGTCAAACGAATACTCACCAATAACATCACCGGCTAAACAGCTATTGCCACCGAGACGGTAGGTGAATGGCTTCACACCAGCGTCCGCTGCGTCAGTAATGGCTGGGCGATACGGCATTTCTAACACGTCAGGCATGTGCGCAGTCGCAGAGATGTCTAGGATTGCGATTTTGCCATGATTCTCAACGATATCGACAACTTCTGAAACTAGCGGACCGGTTTGCCATGCAACCGCTGAACCAGGCTCTAAAATCACTTCGATATCGTAGGTTTCGCGTAAACGTTTTAGCTGCGCAATTAAATGGTCGACGTCGTAGCCTTTGCGCGTCATTAAGTGACCACCACCAAGGTTTAACCATTTCAATTGTGGCAGATACTTCGCAAAGCGTTCTTCCACCGCTGCTAGGGTTCGTTCAAGCGCAAAGGAGTCACACTCGCACAAGTTATGGACGTGAAAACCTTCGATGCCGGTGAGGTCAACGCCTTCTAACTGCGCCGCTGGCACGCCTAAACGCGAACCTGGCGCTGATGGGTCATACAACTCAGTTTCGGCTTCACGGTGCTCTGGATTAATCCGCAGCCCCATAGAAATACCGGCAGCAACACATTGTTCGCGATAGCGTTGCCATTGGGTCAGACTATTAAACGAAATATGGTTACAGTGCTTTAAAATGACTTCGATGTCATAGTCTTTATATGCAGGTGAGTAAGCATGTACTTCGCGGCCGAAGGTATCTGCAGCAAGCTCTGCTTCCCATGCTGAACTCGCAGTACAGCCTTTCAGGTACTTGCGCACGACGGGAAATGAGCTCCACATTGAAAAGCCTTTAAGTGCCAAAATAATATGGGCACCACTTTCCTTTTGCACGCGCTCCATGAGTTCAAGATTGCCAATTAATTTGCTTTCATTGAGCACATAACACGGAGAAGGAATTGCTGGTGAAAGATACGGGTTCGACATAGGCATAACACTCCTGACAAAAACCGGCTCGTAGGAGCCGGTTATTTCACTAAAGCAGAATTATTCAGCTAGTGGGTTTTGGTCAACTTCGACAACTTGCCAAGGCAGGCCGTATTTGTTGAGGCGATCCATGAATGGGTCTGGATCAAATTGTTCCATATTCCACACGCCAGGCTTCATCCAAGCACCTTCGAGCATCAATGATGCGCCGATCATGGCTGGTACGCCGGTCGTATACGAAACGGCTTGTGCGCCTACTTCGATGTTACATGCTGCGTGGTCACAGTTGTTGTAAATAAAGATAGTTTTCTCTTTGCCATCTTTAATACCAGTGATGTAGGTACCGATACAGGTTAAACCTTCATAACCTTCTGCCAATGAACCAGGGTTTGGTAACACGGCTTTCAAGAACTCGAGTGGCGCAATTTTCTGACCATTGAAGTCGATTGGCTGAATTGAAGTCATACCAATGCCTTCAAGCACACGCAAGTGGTTCAGGTAAGCTTCACCAAATGTCATCCAAAAACGTGCGCGCTTGATGGTCGGGAAATGCTTAACTAGAGACTCGAGCTCTTCGTGGAACAACAAGTATGATGCACGTACACCGACGCCCGGATAATCGAGGTCTTTACGTACGCTAATTGGATCAGTTTCAACCCATTCACCGTTTTCCCAGAACTTACCACGCTGGGTGATTTCACGGATATTAATTTCAGGGTTGAAGTTGGTCGCGAACGCTTGACCGTGGTCGCCGCCGTTACAATCAACGATATCTAAGTAATGGATTTCATCGAAGTAATGTTTCGCTGCGTACGCGGTAAAGACGTTGGTCACACCTGGGTCAAAGCCAGAACCAAGTAATGCCATCAGGCCAGCTTCTTTGAAACGCTCGTGGTAAGCCCACTGCCAGCTGTACTCAAATTTAGCTTCGTCTTTTGGCTCGTAGTTTGCTGTGTCAAGATAATGCACGCCAGTCGCCAGACATGCGTCCATAATTGGCAAATCTTGGTAAGGCAACGCCACGTTAATGACCAAGGCTGGCTGCACTTTTTCAATTAAGGCGACGAGCTCGTCAACATTGTCGGCGTCAACGGCGTACACACCAACGACGCGATCTTTACCTGCTTCTTCTTGTAGTTTTTCACACTTAGAAACAGTCCGTGAAGCCAAGTGAATTTCGTCGAAATACTCTGGCAACATCGCACATTTTTTTACAACGACACCGCTGACTCCACCGGCACCGATAATCAAAACTCGAGACATAATATTCACCCCTTTTTTTGCTTGGGTCGTGTATATAAAACGGGCGAGATTTTGCCTACGCCCGTGTTTAAATGCAATGATTATTCGCGAAAAGCTACTCTTTTTCCGCCTTATCCATTCCTAAATATTTATGCATGAATGCCCATTGGTCTGCGATCTGCTCAATGGCCATCCATGTTG
>JAMCRH010000051.1 GCA_023380515.1 Gammaproteobacteria bacterium
CGCGGAGGTTGAATACAGACATCACAGTTACCGCAGTTCTTCTCGCGGTATTCATTGAAGTAATTGAGCAACACGACTCGACGGCAGGTTTGCGCTTCTGCGAACGAGTTCATGGCTGAGAATTTTTGCTTCTCTACCCGCAGCTGTGGTGTGTCGTCTTGTTCTTCAAGAATCTTCCAAATCCATGCCGCATCGCTCGGATCAAATAGCATCAGCGCTTCTGCCGGCGCACCATCACGCCCGGCTCGGCCAGTCTCTTGGTAATAGGCTTCGACGCTACGTGGCACATCGTAATGGATAACAAAGCGGACGTTTGGTTTATTGATGCCCATACCGAAGGCAACTGTCGCGACAACGACGTCGATATCGTCACGAATAAATCCACGTAAGGTTTGCGCACGCGTTTCATGAGGTAGGCCAGCATGGTAGGGAGCGGCTCGAATGCCATCGCGCATCAGTGCTTCGGCGAGCTCCTCGGTGCGCTTACGACTGCCGCAGTAAATAATCCCCGACGCGCCACGCTGGCGTTTCACGTACTGCAGTACTTGTACACGCGCCTTGTATTTCTCTTGCACTAAGTAACGTATATTCGGGCGGTCAAACGAGCCCTGAACTAGCTCGGGATTGTGCAAGCGCAGTCGCTCAATAATATCGTGACGAGTGACCGCGTCAGCAGTTGCCGTCAAGGCTAACACTGGCGTATTTGGTAGGTAGTCACGAATTCGCCCAAGTTGCCCATACTCCGGCCGAAAGTCGTGGCCCCATTGCGAGATGCAGTGAGCCTCGTCTACGGCGATAATACTGACCTGCAAAGACTCGAGTCGCTGCAGGAAGCTGCCTTGCAATAAACGCTCTGGCGCCAAATAAAGCACTTTAATCTGGTCGCTATTTAACTGATGGAATGTTTGCGCGACCTCGGGCGAACTTAAGCCACTATGAATTGCTGCTGCAGGTAAGCCCACTTCCCGAAGTGCTGCAACTTGGTCATCCATGAGAGACACCAGTGGCGAAATGACAATCGTCAGGCCTGGCAAGAGCAAGGCTGGTAATTGGTAACACAATGATTTACCGGCTCCTGTCGGCAATAATGCAAGCGTGTCGCGTCCCTGCAAGACACTACTAATGATCGCCTCTTGACCAAAACGAAACTCACTGTAGCCGAAAGTATCAGCTAAGAGCACGCGCGCCGCTTCGATATCTGCGGACTGGGGCGGGCTCACACGTTGTGCTGGAGTTCCAATTGGGCTCACGATTTTCCTTTACTACGTTGACTGTCGGTAGGTTGCTCTCTATTGTATGTGTCCCGACCACAGATGACCATGCAGTTATGACCCGATCAGCGATAATTGAGCAAATTTCAGCCTTTATGAATGAAAAAATCCCCTTCCAAAAGGACTTGGGGATCGAGGTGACGCAATTTAATAGTCAGCAGGCGGAGGTTCGCTTTCGTTGGAAGGAGTCACTGATTGGCAACTCGCCCATGCAAATTTTACATGGCGGCGTCACCGCAACTGCACTAGACACTGCAGGTGGCGTGGTGATCATGGCCAGTGTCATCGACAAACTGAGTGACGATATCTCGTTAGAGAAAGTCGTCGAACGTATTTCACGCTGTGGAACGATTGATTTACGTGTTGACTATGTTCGCCCGGGGCGCGGCCAAGAGTTTATCGCCACGGCAACGATTATTCGCTCGGGTAACAAAGTTGCTGTAGCCCGGATGGAAATGCACAACGAAGATGGCATGCTGATTGCGTTTGGCACAGGCACCTACATTGTTGGTTAATATTTTTCTTTTACGCTTACGTTGATATCAACGAGGAATGCCGTGAACGCAGCTGACAAGCAAACCCGCCAAGGTGTTTTATTCGCACTCGCCGCTTATGGTATTTGGGGTTTTGCGCCCATTTACTTTAAGGCCGTGGCATTTGTTCCGGCGCTGGAAATTCTGACGCACCGAATCCTGTGGGCATTCTTTTTCTTGCTCGCCTTGCTGTTTGCAAGTGGCAAAATGCGCCAAGTCTTGCTGGCGTTCCAGTCGCCGAAACAACTCGCTCTGCTGGCCTTAGCTGCGTTATTAATCGGTTTGAATTGGCTACTCTTTATTTGGGCTGTGGCCAATGATCACATTCTCGACGCAAGTCTTGGCTATTATATTAACCCGCTGCTGAATGTTGCCATTGGCGTGCTGTTCTTCTCCGAACGATTACGGCGGCTGCAGCTATATGCGATAGGCCTCGCCATTGCTGGCGTCGCGGTGCAAATTATTACTTTCGGTTCAGTGCCTTGGATCGCCTTAGTGTTGGCAAGTTCGTTCGCAACCTATGGAGCGATTCGAAAAAAACTGCCATTTGATTCGCTCACGGGTTTGTTTCTTGAGGTGATTCTGCTGTTACCACTGATGCTAGTTTACTTTATTGGCTTTGCCAATAGTGACGCGAGTAACTTATTGAACAATACATGGCAGCTGAATAGCCTGTTAATTTTTGCAGGCATTATCACCACCGTGCCCCTGCTGTTTTTCACCGGAGCCGCGAAGCGCATCCGCTATTCGACCCTCGGCTTTTTCCAATACATCGCGCCAAGCCTGATGTTTATCTTGGCGGTTTTTCTATACGGCGAGCCGTTGTCAGCTGACAAGCTGATTACGTTTGTCATGATCTGGAGTGCTCTTGCGCTCTATAGCTATGATGCCATGCGTACACACCGGCAAGTTCGTCAAGCGGCGCGTGCAATCGCTACAGCGGAAGCGAATGAGCGTCGCTAGCTAGGTTGATTCTCGTATCGCAACATTCAGGCACTTTTTACCCACTTAAGGGGGTGAGCTTGGCGTAGGCGACCATTAACCATTTGCTCCCCACGTCGTCGAAGTTGACCTGAATACGACTCTGCGCACCCGTACCTTCATAGTTTAAAACCGTTCCTTCGCCAAAGGTCTGATGCAAAACGCGCTGACCAAGTTGATAGCCAGTTTGCACAAACGACTCATGAGAAGCACCGGTATGAAAGCGACTGCGGGTTGCTTGCGGTTGTTGGACTCGCGTTTGCACGCGAACCTCGTGAATACTTTCCGGTGGTAACTCAGCAATAAAGCGGCTTGGTCGATGGAAGTTTTCCTGACCATACAAACGCCGGCTTTCGGCGTAAGTTAGAATCAACTTTTCCATGGCGCGTGTCATACCTACGTAACAGAGACGACGCTCTTCTTCGAGCCGCCCTGGCTCACCCACTGACATTTGCGAGGGGAAGGTACCTTCTTCCATTCCAGTCATAAAGACCAATGGAAACTCAAGGCCTTTGGCGCTATGCAGTGTCATCAGCTGTACCGCGTCTTGATGGGCATCGGCTTGCTCTTCACCCGACTCGAGTGCTGCGTGAGCAAGAAACTCAGCCAACGGCGTTAAGTCTTCATCGCCAGTGGGTGAGAAGGTTTCGGTGGCACTCACAAGCTCCTTTAAGTTTTCCACGCGTGTTTCTGCTTTGTCACTTTTCTCGGCTTCATACATCGCCAATAAGCCACTATTTTGCAACACGCGCTGGGTTTGCTTGCCGAGCGGGAGCTCAAAACAGTCTTGATCAAGCTGGTTAATCAAGTCGAGAAAGCTTGCCACGGCACTTTTAGCTCGACCGCTCAGAATCGCGTCATTGACCATGGCTTGTGCGGCAAACCACATGGGCAGCTGCTGGCTGCGCGCATAGTCGCGAATTAAACCAAGCGAACGCTCACCAATGCCTCGAGTCGGTGTATTCACAACGCGCTCAAACGCAGCATCGTCTCGACGGTTACTCAACAACCGCAGATAGGCAACGGCGTCTTTTACTTCCTGACGGTCGAAGAAACGCAGTCCACCATAAATCCGGTAAGGAATGCTGGCATAGAGTAACCCTTCTTCGAGCACCCGCGATTGTGCGTTGTTACGATAAAGAATCGCGACATCACTCAAGGCGCCTCCTTGATCGCGCCAGCGAACAATTTGGCTGACGATATAGCGCGCTTCGTCTTGCTCGTTAAACGCCGCATACAAGGCGATTTGCTCACCTTCGTTGCCTTCGGTCCAGAGATCCTTACCCAACCGGTCACTGTTATTGGCGATGACCTTATTTGCTGCCTGTAAAATCGTCGCCGTTGAGCGATAGTTCTGTTCAAGACGGATAGTTTGCGCTTGTGGGAAATCACGGAGGAAGTGCTGAAGGTTCTCAACTTGGGCGCCGCGCCAGCCATAAATAGACTGGTCATCATCCCCAACAATGGTGACATTGTTCTGCTGACCCGCCAACAGACGAACCCATGCATATTGAATTTGGTTGGTGTCTTGGAACTCGTCAACCAAAATATGCCGAAAGCGACGTTGATAGTGTTCGCGCACATGACGATTGTCGCGCAGTAATTCATGAGCTCGCAATAGTAGCTCAGCAAAGTCGACTAATCCTGAACGGTCACACGCCTCTTGATACGCCGCATAAATTTGTAGCTGGGTTTTTTCGGTGGGATCGTAAGTATCAATATGCTGTGGCCGCAGGCCATCGTCTTTTTTGGCGTTGATATACCAAGCCGCTTGCTTCGCAGGCCACTGTTTATCATCTAAGTTCAGCGCTTTAATTGTGCGTTTTAACAAACGTTGCTGATCATCACTGTCGATGATTTGAAAATTCTGAGGCAAGCCGGCATCTTGGTAATGTGCGCGCAATAACCGATGAGCAAGACCATGAAACGTGCCAATCCACATGCGGCGAACATCACGCCCTAAGAGTTTCTCAACGCGTCCGCGCATCTCCGCAGCGGCTTTATTGGTGAAGGTCACCGCCAGAATCGATAAAGGCGAGGCATTCATCACTTGAATCAACCAAGCAATTCGATGAACGAGTACACGTGTCTTACCACTGCCGGCACCGGCGAGGACAAGCATGTCTTGCTCACCGGCACTCACCGCGTCGCGTTGGCGGTCGTTGAGGCCATCAAGTAGGTAAGAAACGTCCATCGAGATCTCCGAAGTTATGGGACTGCTTGCTCTAGCGGTATTGTTCTCACTGCATGGAACTCGCGCTCTGCCGCAATAATACTGTACAAAAACCCAGTAAGCAATCGTCGCTGTTAACGTACGAGGTCAGCGAGCGCCTGTAAGTCTTCTATGCTTGCCGTCGGCAAACGGGTGGTTAGCTTGGTGTCAGCGGCTGCATGGGAAGGGCGATACCAGATCACTTGCGCACCATAACCGAGCGCACCTTCAACGTCACTGACAGGATGATCGCCAACATGGAGGATTTGCGCCGGGTGGGTTAAACCGAATTGTGCATGAACCGCTGCAAACATGTCATGAAAAGGTTTCCCTCGTAACCCTGCACCCGGTCGCCAAGCCGCTTGGAAATAGTTGTTTAAGCCAATTCGCTGAATATCAGCGTTGCCATTGCTCACGGCAACGAGCGGATACTTCTCTGCCAGCTGGGCCAACAACAAATGCACATCATCAGCAATCGTGACTTGGTTACGAACGTTAAGAAACTCTTCCATGATATCGTCGATTAAGGCTTGGCTGGGTTCGGTGGCAAACTGGCGGAGGCCATCGATAACCGTTGCTTCACGCAGGGCCGTCATATCACTTGCCAACTCTCGGTTCTTTGCTGCCACCTGCTCGCGCAATTGCCGCCATGCCTCGGCATCCATATGACTCACTGCAGGCACACGCTGACCAATATAGTCAGCAATATGCTGTTCGGCGTGAGTCATAATTGGCTTGTTGTTATAAAGCGTGTCATCTAAATCAAAACTGATAATAGAAAACGGCTGTAATCGACGATAAAACTGCCACATAGCGATCGTTCAACTCAATAAATTAATCAGGGTTTCCGTTTTGCCCGCGGGTGCGCTGAGTCGTATACCGCGGCTAAACGTTGAAAATCTAAATGGGTATAAATTTGCGTTGTGCTCAAATTTGCATGCCCAAGCATCTCTTGCACCGCTCGTAAGTCTTGGCTGGTTTCTAACATATGGGTAGCGAAGCTGTGTCTCAACTTATGCGGATGAATATTTTCAAACAACCCTTGCTGAATGCCCCACTTCTTCAAGCGCTGTTGCACCGAGCGGTCACTCAATCGCCGTTGCTGCTTGCTCAAGAATAGCGCCTGTTGTTGTGCGCCGGGCCAAGCGGCTCGCACCTGCAGCCAGCGTTCGAGCCAGTGAGCCGCTTCCTTACCATAGGGAACAATACGAGTTTTGCTACCTTTGCCCACAACTCTTAATTCGCGGTCCGGCTGAATATCGTTCACATTCAAGGACACTAATTCCGCTAGCCGCAAACCACTGCTGTAGAGCAACTCAAACATGGCGCGGTCACGCAGGGCGAGTTCATCGTTCGGATCAATTTCGAGCAACTGAATCACAGCGTCAATATCGAGGTTTTTGGGCAGCCGCTTCGGCGCTTTTGGCGCTTTCACTACCTTCGCAGGGTTTGCTGTCAGTTTGTTTTGCTGCACCAAGAAATCACAAAAACTGCGCAACGCCGCTAAGCGTTGATTGATCGAGGAAGCGCCAGCGCCTTCACGACGCCAACGCAAAACAAGGTTCTCGACGTGTGCCACGGTTAGTTGTGGCCAAGCCCTTAATTCGGCAGCGTCTAACTGTTTACTGATTAAGGCAAGCTGACGCTCGTAGCTTTCTAAGCTCAGGGCTGCATAACCACGAACATCGCGTAAATGGGTTAGAAATTGGTGAACTTCTTGGCCCAATTGCGCACTCATTCTTGCTCTCTTGTCTCGTGCAGTAGGCGCGGCAATAACACGCCAAGCAAATGCTGAAGTTGCGTAATGAGTAGGAAGTCCATGGTTGGGTCAAAGTGCAACGGATCGCGACTGCCAATCGCAAGCATACCAAGTTCGCCACGTTCACCAAGGAGTACCAAGGCGGCGGATTTAATTTGGTCTTCGTCACGAAATAAGAGTTTTAATTCTTCGGCGGTTAAGCGCCCAAGATAAACTGTGTCGGCTTCGAAGCGGCGCGACAAAAGTTGTTTATGGGTATCCGCGGTAAACGTGAATTGCTCAGGCAGGGCAACCGGACTGTCGAAGAATTTCAGCGCTAATTCAGGTAACCCTAACTGCTCACGGAATGTCGCCAGTAAACAGGCCTCAACTTCAGCGAGTGACTCGCATTTGAATAGCTGGCAATAGAGTTCGCTGTAACCACGAAAGATTTTTTCGTTGCGCTGAGCTTGGCCCATCAACGCAGTAATTTCGTCTTCTAATGCAGTTATTTTTTCCCTTAAGACACGCTGTTGACGTTCAATCAGCGACACCGAACCATCTTGTTGATGCTTTAAGTTTAGACGCTGCAAAACGTTGGGAAAGTGAGCAAAGAAATCTGGGTTTGCGCGTAGGTAATCAGCGACCAACTCGGCGTCGATTGCACTGATGTCGAGCTCTTGGGCGATTTGTTTTTCTTTGTTCATAGCATCAATTGTCCATCATATACATGCGTTGCTGGCCCGCGCATCCATAGCGTTTCGCCGGGTTGCCAAGTAATTTCTAGAGTACCGCCGGGTAACTCGATTTTAGCCGGTGACGATAGTTTTTCCTGAATTATGCCCCAAACCGCAGCTGCACAAGCGCCTGTACCGCAGGCCTGGGTCTCGCCGACGCCACGCTCAAATACGCGTAGCTTCGCTTCGTTGGCACTGACGATTTGCAAAAAGCCAACATTAGCGCCTTCAGGAAACCGCTCGAAACCGGTTAATAACTGACCAACCTCCTGCACCGGCGCGTTGGCAACGTCATCAACGAGCATGACGCAGTGGGGATTACCCATGCTCACCGCGCCAACTAAAAACGTTTGCTCATTCGCTCGCAAAATATAGGTAACTTCTTGTTTATTTGCGCGAAACGGGATCTTGTGTGGCTCGAGTTGTGGCTTACCCATATCGACATTCACTAAACTCTCACCTTCCAAGCGAATTTGAATTACACCTTTTCTCGTGCTGACTTGAATCACATTTTTATTGGTCAGACCTTTCATGCGCACAAAGCGACCAAAACAGCGCGCTCCGTTGCCGCATTGCTCAACTTCACTTCCGTCCGCATTGAAGATCCGATAGTGGAAATCCACATCCGGGTCATAGGGCGGCTCCACCATCAGCAATTGGTCAAAACCAATCCCGCGGTAACGGTCGGCAAGCTGGCTAATTTGCTCGCGACTTAAGAAAATGTTCTGGGTCACGTTATCGATAACAACAAAATCATTACCAAGCCCGTGCATTTTCGAAAAATGAATCAGCATTGTTATCCTTTCGGCACTAACGTTTCACCGCGCCAGACGTCGTCCATGGTTTCGCGCGCTCTAATGAGGTAGCTTTCTGTGCCGGCCACTAATACTTCCGGCGGGCGCGGACGCGAGTTGTAATTTGAACTCATAGCAAAACCATAAGCGCCTGCGCTCTTCACTGCAAGTAAATCCCCTGCACTGACCGCTAAAGTTCGTTGTTGTCCAAGAAAATCACCAGTTTCACATACCGGACCAACTACATCGCCCGTCACCGGCTGTGCTTGCGACGCTCGAACATTCACGATGTCGTGATGCGCCTGATACAACGAAGGCCGCAGCAAGTCATTCATACCGGCGTCGACCATAATGAAATGTTTAAAACCATTGGATTTCAGGTATTCAACACGGGTCAGCAGTACCCCGGCATTGGCAACAATGGCGCGACCAGGCTCGAGATATAACGACAAATGCGGATAGTCTTGCATGCGCTTCAACAAAGCCGCGATGTAATCGGCAACCGCCGGTGGCTGTTCGTCTTGGTAGGTCACGCCTAAGCCGCCACCCATATCAATGTGCCGTAGGGTGATGCCCTGCGCAGCAAGCTCATCAACTAGCTTCAGCATCCGCTCGAGAGCATCAAGAAACGGTTGCGTCTCTGTTAGTTGCGAACCAATGTGGCAATCAGCCCCAACAACTTCGAGTGCCGGCAACTCAACAGCTCGTTGATAGGTGCGCAGCGCCTCAACCATCGGAATACCAAATTTATTATCTTCCAAACCGGTCGCAATATAAGGGTGTGTTTTGGCGTCAACGTCTGGATTTACGCGTAAGGAGATGCGCGCTGTTTTTTCCATTTCAACGGCAATCGCACTGATTCGTTCGAGCTCTGCTGCTGATTCAACATTAAATTGGCCAATCCCTACGTCTAATGCATAGCGGATTTCCGCGTCAGACTTGGCGACACCCGAAAATACGATATCTTGCGCCCGACCACCGGCGCGCAGCACCCGTGCGATTTCACCACCAGACACAACGTCGAAGCCAGCGCCCTGTTCAGCAAGTACTTGCAATATCGCCAAATTACTATTGGCTTTTACGGCATAAAACGCGCGATGCGGTGTTGGCAATGCCTGTTGAAACGCTTGCCAATTCCGAATAACGGCATGCTTTGAATAAACATAACAAGGTGTTTGGTATGTTGCCGCAATTGTCTCCAGAGAAATCTCTTCCACATGGAGTACGCCATTTTTTTCCTGAAACTCTGACATGGATTACCTATTCTGCCTAGCTTATTCATCAAGCCATCATCATGACTGCATCGTTGCTTAACGTTATTTCAATGATTTATCAATGAGATACATCGCCGAGCTCGGTTCAGCTGGCGTGCTTCTCTCAGCCGGCTCTGGAAGCTGTAAGGGCCCTTTTTGGCCGCAGCCAACCAGAAAAACGCTGTAAAGCGTCAGCAAAACAACGGCTGATTTTTGGGTTATCGTGCGTTTTATCATAAGTCACGTTACACTTGAGCTCGAAAGTTCCTTATAATCGCATTCACGTGCCAATTTGTCACCCGTTAGGAGTCGTGTATGCAAGACCATGAATACCATCAACTCGCTGATGACGTCTTACTTCACATTGAAGAAGCTGTTGAAGCACTTGACCACGTTGACATTGATTTTGAATCAGCCAGCGGAATTCTCGAGCTGATCTTTCCAAACCAAAGTGTCATCATCATCAACAAACAAGAGCCATTGCACCAAATCTGGGTTGCAACTCGAGAAAACGGCCACCACTTCGAATATCGCGACGGCCAATGGATCGATAATCGCTTCGGCAGTGAACTTTGGGCATTACTTTCAGATGCTGCCACAAAACAAGCCGGAACCAAGGTCACGTTAACAGCACCTTAAGCCCGTTGCGATCTGCACAAGCAGATGACCTTCGTCGTAAAACGACCATGCACAACCTCAGGATCAAAGGTAAACAAGTCATGAACCAAGCAAATACCCTGACCATTGCCACGCGCAAAAGCGCTCTTGCACTTTGGCAAGC
>JAMCRH010000052.1:0-1596 GCA_023380515.1 Gammaproteobacteria bacterium
GTAAAGAAAAAGTTCACGAGCCGCAAGGCGGTAAACGAGGGCGGCTGTACAATTGGCATATCATTGGTTGTTTTTATCGAGCGGCCGGCTATATTGGCGCCAGCACTCCAGCCGGCGTATGGAATACCGTTCAAGACTTGGCGCCGAATTAAGTCTATCAAGCCATGACGATAGAGCTCACTCAAGAGCACAAAGGTATTACCGCCACCCACCAAGATTCCAGCTGCGTTCGCAACCGCACTGCGTGGATCAGCATAACTTTCAATCCCACGAATCAGTAATCCAATCGAACTCAGCGCAGCAGCAACCTTCGCAGTGTACTCAGCGCCATGGGTCGTGACGCCTGCATACGAAATGAACAAAACTTCTTGCTGAGCAGTGATTTGGGCTTGAAAATGCTCAGCGAGCCACGTCTGACTGTGCGCCAAATAGCCTGTATCTGCGTATTTAGAGCTGCTCATAAGTAATAGATTGCGCATGGTTACTATTTTCCTGTAGATAACACGCATTTTGTGCTTGAATATGCGAAGAATTTACCCCATATCATAACCGAAATAGGCGACTGAATGGCACTCAATCTCATTGTTTTGCAGCAGTCGTAAAGAAAAAGTTGAGAGGTATAAAAATGAAACGCGTGGTACTGTTTCTCGCAACTAACTTAGCCATTATCGTGGTATTAAGTATTGTCCTTAACATTCTGATGGCCGTGTTTGGGGTGGATTTTGGTAGTTATCAGGGGCTTTTAATTTTTGCGGCATTGTTTGGTTTTGGTGGCGCTTTTATTTCGTTGTTTATATCGAAATGGATGGCTAAGCGTTCGACAGGTGCACAGGTCATTACCCAGCCTCGGAATGACGCTGAACGGTGGTTAGTGGCGACGGTGGAACGCCAAGCTCGCCAAGCAGGCATTAAAATGCCAGAAGTCGCAATATATGATTCGCCAGAGCCGAACGCGTTTGCCACCGGTCCAAGTAAAACTGATTCATTAGTCGCAGTGTCGACTGGCTTGCTGCGCAGCATGAGTAAGGATGAGGTGGAAGCTGTATTGGCCCACGAAGTCAGCCACGTTGCCAACGGTGACATGGTCACGTTAACCCTGATTCAGGGGGTCGTGAACACGTTCGTCATATTCTTAGCACGGGTTGTGGCGGGTTTAATCAATAATGCCATGCGCGGTAATCAGCAGGGTAGCCACCACGGTGGCGGCTTTGCCTATTTCGGTTTAGTGATTCTATTTGAAATTCTGTTCGGTGCCTTAGCCAGTTTGATCGTGTTTTATTTCTCGCGCCAACGTGAATATCGCGCGGATGCTGGTGCAGCAAAACTAGTCGGTGCGAATAAAATGATTGCAGCCCTACAACGTTTATCGCAAGGCCGAGAGTCCCAGCTCGATGATCGGATGCTTGCGTTCGGTATTAAAGGCAAGCTGGCCAAGGGCGAATTGATGATGACGCACCCACCGCTCGAAAAGCGTATTCAAGCATTACGTGAAGGACGGTTTTCATGATTATTCCCTTTGCGGAACAAACGGGAACAGCGATTTATCATTTAGTGACGCAAACTCTGATCCCACGCCCGGTGGCGTGGGTTCTGACT
>JAMCRH010000052.1:1606-3064 GCA_023380515.1 Gammaproteobacteria bacterium
GTAATGCTTGAATACGCTTTTCGAGCGGTTTCGTCAAAACCACCGCTGCTGATGTTTTCTGTCGGAGACAAAGCCCCAGGCATCGGGAAAGACAGTAAGGTTAATTTGCAGCACCAACCGTATTTTGTTGTCCATATTGCTTCTGATGATCAAGCCGCAGCCGTGACTGAAAGCTCTCGGACATTACCGGCGGAAGAATCAGAACTCGATTATATTCAAGAAGCACTCGTCGAATTTACAGGGTTTCCGTTACCACGCTTGCGTGACTGTAAAGTCGCTTTTGGTTGTAAACTCCATGCGACCCAAGCTGTCCCTGGTGCGCCGCAAACTTTAGTGTTTGGCGAAATCATCCAGCTTTACGTGGCTGATGACGTGGTGACAACAACGCAGGTTAAAAAGCCAAACGGTGAGGTTTCAGAGCGCGTAACGATCGCAGCTGAAGGTATTTCGCCATTAGCGCGGTTAGGGGCTGACCAATACGGTACTTTAGGCAAGGTTTTAACGGTTTCAAGGCCAAAATAAGCAAAAGTGCGAGAAACCGTCGCCATACGCTCAATTAAGCGTTGCAATCCCCGCCAGCACTCGCTAAATTGAAAGCGTGCCTTGCAATTTAGACAACTCTATCAATGTTGTTTGGTTTGTTTTATAACCGCAGGGCAGTTTTTCTTAGCTATTTCCCCATGATGCAGTAACGAGGTATTTAAAGATGACGTGGAGTCCAGACAGTTGGCGTAAATTTCCCATTCAGCAGCAACCGTCCTATCCTGACCAAGAGGCGCTGCACTATGTGGAAAGCCAACTAAAGCGATATCCACCGTTAGTGTTCGCGGAAGAAATCCGTCGCCTCGAAGGGCATTTAGGTCAAGTCTGCCAAGGTAATGGCTTTTTGTTGCAAGGTGGTGATTGCGCGGAGTCATTTCGAGACTTCACCGCACCAAAAATTCGTGACACCTTCAAAGTCATGTTGCAAATGGCCATTGTGCTAACGTTTGCTGGGTCTGTTCCTGTGACCAAAGTCGCGCGTATGGCAGGCCAATTTGCTAAGCCACGCTCGAGCGACAGTGAAGTGATTAATGGCATTGAATTGCCGAGTTATCGTGGCGACATTATTAATGGTGCCGACTTTACTTCTGAAGCGCGAGTACCTGACCCTAATCGTATGCTTACGGCGTACCACCATTCAGCAGCCTGTTTAAACTTATTGCGTGCTTTTGCGCAGGGCGGTTTTGCAGATTTGCATAAAGTGCACAAGTGGAACATGGGGTTTGTGAACGCCAATCCAATGAAAGAGAAATATCAAGCGATTGCTGAGCGTATTCAAGAATCGCTCCACTTTATGGAAGTTCTTGGTATTACCGCAGAAACGCATCCAACTATCCATGAAACTGAGCTATTTACTTCTCATGAAGCGTTATTGCTCCCTTACGAGGAAGCGTTAACGCGTACCGACAGCCTCAC
>JAMCRH010000052.1:3074-3943 GCA_023380515.1 Gammaproteobacteria bacterium
GGGAGAGCGTACCCGTCAGCTTGATCATGCTCACATGGAGTTCTTTAGCGGCATTAAAAACCCAATTGGTGTGAAAATCGGCCCGAATGCCAGTGAAGAAGATGTCATGGCGATTATCGATAAACTCAATCCGCAAAATATTCCGGGCAGATTGACCTTTATTACGCGGATGGGTGCAGACAATCTTGCGGAAAACTTGCCGAAATTGATTCGTCGGGTACAAAACGAAGGCCGCTTAGTTGTGTGGTCCAGTGATCCGATGCATGGCAATACTGTCAAGGCTGGTAACGGTTATAAAACACGTGACTTCTCAGCCATTATCCGTGAATTGCGCCAATTCTTTGCCGTTCATCAAGCGGAAGGTAGTTATGCCGGCGGTATTCACTTGGAAATGACAGGCGAAGACGTGACTGAATGCACGGGTGGCGCTTATAAAATTTCGCAAGATGATTTAGCCGAACGCTACTTAACCCAATGCGATCCGCGTTTGAATGCAGATCAGGTGTTTCCACTCGCAACTACCCGGAAGCCGATATTATCCTGATTGGTGCGTCGCGCACCGGCAAGACCCCAACCTGTATCTACTTAGCTCTCCAATATGGAATTAAGGCAGCTAACTACCCACTGACCGAAGAAGATATGGGCAATTTAGAGCTACCCTATGAGCTAAAAATGCAGCGCCACAAGTTGTTTGGTTTAACCATTGATGTCGAACGACTACAAAGCATTCGCGAAGCACGCCGTGCCAACAGCCGCTATGCTTCATTAGAGCAATGTCAGTTAGAAATTGATGAAATTGAGGGGTTATACCGACGCGAGGCCATTCCTTATTTGAATTCAACCCATGCGTCAGTGGAAGAAAGTGCCGC
>JAMCRH010000053.1 GCA_023380515.1 Gammaproteobacteria bacterium
TAAGGTTTAGCCCCCCCGCAACGAATTGAATGGAGTGCGATATGAAAGTTGTAGTTTTAGGCGCCGCAGGCGGTATCGGTCAGGCGTTATCTTTACTGTTGAAAACCCAATTACCTGCAGGCTCAGACCTAGCATTATTCGACATTGCACCAGTAACTCCAGGTGTTGCTGTTGACTTAAGCCACATCCCAACGGCTGTGTCCGTTAAAGGTTATGGCCAAGACGGTTTAGTTCAAGCACTCGAAGGTGCGGACGTGGTTCTCATCCCAGCTGGCGTACCTCGTAAGCCAGGCATGGATCGTTCAGACCTATTCAACATGAATGCGGGCATTATCAAAAACTTGGTTGAGCACATTGCCGACACGTGCCCGAAAGCATTGATCGGAATTATCACCAACCCAGTGAATACGACTGTTGCTATCGCTGCAGAAGTGTTGAAAGCGAAAGGCGTTTATGACAAAAACCGTTTGTTCGGTGTGACGACTCTTGACGTTATCCGTGCGGAAACCTTCGTTGGCGAACTGAAAGGCTTGAACCCAGCTGAATTACACGTACCAGTGATCGGCGGCCACAGCGGCACGACCATTCTGCCATTATTGTCGCAGGTGAAAGGCGTTGAGTTCAGCCAAGAAGAAATCGAGTCATTAACCCACCGTATTCAAAACGCGGGTACTGAAGTTGTTGAAGCGAAAGCTGGCGGCGGCTCTGCAACCCTGTCTATGGGCCAAGCAGCAGCACGTTTCTGTTTCTCGCTGGTGAAAGGCCTGCAAGGCGAAGCAGTGACTGAATACGCTTATGTTGAAGGTGACGGTAGCGACGCGCAGTACTTCGCACAAGCAGTACGTTTAGGTAAGAACGGCGTTGAAGAAATTCTGCCATACGGCGAGCTCAGCGCGTTTGAAGCAAAAGCGAAAGCTGACATGTTGGACGGCCTGAAGAAAGACATCCAAATGGGTATCGACTTCGCTAATCAATAAGCTTCGTAGCTGATTGAAAAACCGCGCTTGGCGTGTTTCGCCAGCGCGGTTTTTTGTTTTTGTGAAAGCGCTTTGTTGATTGCAAACGCGACCAGGACTGCTACACTGAAACGGTCTTTAAAAAGTCTTTTTGAGGTCTGTTATGAAAACGGAAACAGTGACGTATCTAAAGGAAAACGCTAACTCCCTCGAACTCAATGAAACACTATTGGTCACCAAAAAAGGCAAGCCCGCTTATGTGGTCCAATCGTTTGCTGATTATGAGTTTCAACAGGAAACGATAGCACTTTTGAAGCTGTTAACACTCTCGGAAAAATCACTTCATCATAATAGGCTAAGTCTTGATGAAGCCTTCGACTGAGCGATACACTATCGTTGCGTCACGCGTATTCCAACTTTCCGTTAGGCGCTTCCGCGCATTTGTCGAAGGTCAGTATTCAGCCGCAATGGCAGAGAACTTAGTTAGTCGGATCAAAACGAAAATTAGCCAAGAGCTGACGCTCAATCCCCATATTGCACCTGTTAGTGAGCGTCTTCTTAGTCTCGGTATCGCGGAGTATCGGCAGTGGTTAGTCGACGACCACAATATCGTCATGTATCGCATTGATGAAGAAAGCAGATGTATTGAGCTTTTAGTATTAATGTCGACGAAACAAAATATTGAGAAATTACTCTATGAAGTGAACCTTCTCATTTAATCGGTTTGAAGGACAGATGAAACATTTACCCTTACTCGGAGTACTTAGCGCAGTTCTGCTGTTTTGGTGGAGCGCTGGTTTATATCCGGGCGGCACGCAACTTGACCCAACCACGGTGGGGTATAGTTGGAATGAGAATACCATTTCCGCTCTATTTCAACCGTATGCGGTGAATGGCGAGCCAAACCCAGCGCGTTGGTACGCGACCTTTGCGGTGTTTTTGTTTTGCCTGAGTGTTGCGGTTGTATTCCACACAATTGCCACGTTCGCACAACGCTGGTCACGTCGAGTTTATGCTGGAGAGGCTAGCCCACATGGTCGGATTATTCGCATTGCTGGCTTTGGTACCGCAATATTTGCGTTTTTGGTGACGACACCACTGCACCACATTAAGGTGACACTCGCGCTGGTTTGTTTTCTGACATTGGCTGTTACTTTGCTGCATTGGCTATGGCAATTGCGGGCTTGGGAGTTGTTTTTGCTGGGGCTGTTGGCGTTGGCGCTGCCGGTGATGAATGCGATTTTATTTTACGGCCAAATTGGTTATGAATGGCTGCCGCCCATACAAAAAGCCGGCAAACTGGTTGCCGGCCTTTGGTTATTTGCAGTTTACTATGGCGTGCCAGGGCTAAAGGCTTATGTCCGAGCTAAAGGCTTATGCCACACGCTCAACCGCTAAGTGAGCCAATGCCTTAAGGGCTTCTTTGTAGTCATTGTCGGGAAAAACGTCGAGTGCTTGAATCGCAAGATCGCGTTGTTCTAGCGCTTTGTTGCGGGTGTATTCGAGCGCTTGAGTCTCTTTCATTATGGTGAGAATTGGTTCGAGA
The DNA here is from genome assembly GCA_023380515.1 of Gammaproteobacteria bacterium. The sequence continues at coordinate 2,503 of JAMCRH010000053.1, forward strand.
GCATCGCGGCGACCGCCTTCTTCAATAGCGCTACGAATCAGTTCGGCGTTGTCGGCGTCGGTATTCCACATCGCGTATAACAGTGGTAGCGTTGGCTTGCCTTCAGCAAGATCGTCGCCGGCATCTTTGCCCATGGTCTCTGCATCCGAGGTATAGTCGAGCAGGTCGTCAACGAGTTGGAACGCATTGCCTAAGTAACGGCCGTAATCGGCAGCTGCTTGTTCAATTTCCGCCGATTGGCCAGCTAGCACCGCCGATAACTGTGTCGCCGCCTCAAACAACTTAGCGGTTTTGCTGTAAATCACTTGGAAGTAGGAGGCTTCTGTCGTGTTTGGGTCATTGCAGTTCATGAGCTGCAAAACTTCCCCTTCAGCGATGACGTTCGTGGCATCGGCAAGGACTTCAAGCACACGCATGCTTTCGGTTTTGACCATCAATTGAAATGCGCGAGTGTATAAAAAATCACCAACCAAGACGCTTGCTTCGTTACCGAACAGGGCATTCGCGGTGTCACGTCCGCGTCGAGTCATGGACTCGTCAACGACGTCGTCGTGTAACAGGGTGGCGGTATGAATAAATTCGACAATCGCGGCGAGCAAATGATGTTTGTCGCCGTTGTAGCCAAGCGCTCGTGCTGCAAGAACCGCTAGTTGCGGACGCAGGCGCTTGCCACCACTGTTGATAATGTAGAAACCCAGCTGATTGATCAGGGCGACGTCCGAGTTTAACTGTGCTGTGATAATGTTGTTCACAGCGTCCATATCGGCTTGATTGAGGGCGCGTACAGCAGCTAAATCCATGATATAATCGGCTC
>JAMCRH010000054.1 GCA_023380515.1 Gammaproteobacteria bacterium
TTCTGTGCAAAGCGGATGGCACTTGCTCAATTGCCACACGATAAGATTCAATACGTTGAGCAACGGCTTCTTCAAACAACCAGCGTTCTTTTACGCCAGGCTCAACAAGTCGACAAACTTGTACTTTCAGAGCCGAGGCGTGTATCAGACGTTTCGGCTTTGTGCTATCTGGAGCCAGATAAATTATTTTTTACATGCCTGATCTCCTTCGAATCGATGATTGATAATCCATTCAGCAACATCTGAAGTTACTGCGTATAAGCCACGCCGTTTGGGCGGCGTGAAAACAGTCAGCCCCAGCAAATCCCGAGACTTTGCTTGACGTAAAGCTTTTAAAGAATTGAACCCAAGAGCTCGAGCTAAATCCTGCCCGCCTATAATCGGGCCATGAAGTTTTAACAAATCATTCTTGAGTTCTTCATAGAGCCTTGCTTGCAAGTCGTCAGTCATGTTTATTTGTCTCTAATGGCTGCCTGTTTCCTTAAGCGATCTTAACCCCGCCCTTTAGATGCGTTAAAGTAGAAAAACCCCCAACCAAAACTACGCTTACCTTTTTGAAACCAGTTGATATTTATAGAAAATTTCAAGGCGGCGATGTTTCGCATCCGTCATGCGAAACAATGAGTCCAGAAGAGCAGCTGAGCTTGAAAGCGCTTCGCGTTCATACATGGCTGGCTTATATACTGCGGAATGGGCAATTTTCTAGTATCCCGCAAGCAGAATCAGCCATCTGGCCTAACCGCATATATGAGGGAGGAAATACTCGAGCGAAAATTCTTGATGGCTATGCGAAGCAAATGCCCCATTCACCAAGATCAAGTCGCCTTCATGAGTTAGACCAACAAGTGCCCGGCTCTAGGAACTGGTTCATAAGACCTCTTTGGTCCTTGCTGAGCCATCAGATACAGGATTCCTCACTGTTAAGTTTCGGTCGTTATGCGAGAAAAGAAATGGGACTTTATGCCGAACGAGGGTTGGATGCTGTCTCACAGAAAGCGCTGTTCAAACTATTCTGGCAAGCTGAAGAATTAGATGACCTAGAAGGGTTACTGCTGACAACTAAAATCGCACTTAGGCGAGGTCATTACGAAATAGCCTGTGAAGCACAGGTCGCTACTTGGGGACAGTTAATAAAGCTCACCCTAACGACGCCACTAGAAGAGAGTAGGCTACTTGAATCACTTGCTAAAGCATTACTTCCCTCACTGGAAACTCTCACAATGGTAGGATTCCTCAGTAGCTTGCCTGCCGACACCGGTGCCCCCTTTATTCGTCGATTGGTTTCTCAGCTTCGGAGTGTGGAGGACGGAATTCTGGAGAGTGTTGAGAATTCACGGAGGAATCCTAATATTGTGCGCCGCTCTGTTTGGTACCAGATTTTCTATCTAACCGGCCTCAAGGAGCGCTTCTTGAGTACCGAGCAATCAAACCTACATGCGTTTATAAAAGCAGGATACAACTACCAACTGGAGCCTTCATTTAGATACTACTGTCAGGCGCAAGAGATATTCAAGTATGTGAAGACCGCTAAGTAATGAACCAAAATACTCGAGAACTATCACCCTGAGATCCAACTCTACCTTCCTTTCGAAGGGCCTTGAGCCTAGAGTAAGCTTTACGACGAAAGTCACGACGTGCTCGTGAAGAAGTCATTTCTAATCCCAAGTGGCTTTGGAGGGCCTCAACAAGCTCAGCGGTAGATATTGGTTCCTTCTGACTCAGAACAGTAAAAATTGCCTTAGTAAAGTCTCCGTACTTAAAAAAGTTTTTACTTCTAACACGTGTATTGGGGATATCTTCTGGATCTAATGGTATCTCGTGCAACTTGATAACAGAATCAACGGCCTTTAGCTGGCTTCTTATTTTAGCAACATCTGCACGCAGAACTTCCAAGTCCTGGAGGCGCTCTTTGAGTTGACCTGCCAGCCTAGAACGCTTGCCGACAAGCCAGTTGAGTGAAGGAGGTATGCGTATGGTCATAAGGCCACTTTACAGCAGCCTCATAGGCGATTTCTTGTGCAACAGCTACATAATAGCGTTTGCATCTCGACCCACCCCCAATCGCCCCGTGGAGCATGCCGTGCCTGCCGCACAACAAACCCCAACCCACCAGCAAACCAACACATGCCGTGCATGCCGCACAACAAAACCTAACCCACCACCAAACCAACACATGCCCCGCCTGCCGCATATCAAACCCACACGCCGAACTGAAGCCGTCCATGCAAAGATATGTAAAATTCCTGCACACCATCACGGCGGAGCTAGGCTTATTCTCATAGCATTTTTATTTCGCTAACACCTAACTCAGTTATCTAAATGGATGAGGGAGACATTATGACTTTAAACACCACGCCCCCAGCACAGCAACAAGAGCAACGACCTGGCCGTGAGGAGCAAATGAGCCCGAAGCCGGAATATGATACACAAGATTATAAAGCAGCCAGTAAACTACAGGGCAAAGTTGCTTTGATTACTGGTGGCGATAGCGGTATTGGTCGCGCGGTCGCGGTGCACTACGCTCGTGAGGGTGCACAGGTTGCTTTCGTGTATTTAAATGAAGACGAAGATGCGCAGATCACCACTAATGCGCTTGACGACATTGGTGCTGAATCCCTCGCGATCAAAGGTGATTTATCTGAGCCAGAATTTTGTCAGCAAGTGGTACAGAAGATAAATGAGAAGTGGGGCAAGATAGATATTCTAGTGAATAATGCTGGTGAACAGCATCCGCAAAAAGATATCACGTCAATTAGCCCGAGCCAGCTGCAACAAACATTTGCTAGCAACGTATTTGCGATGTTCTACTTAACCCAGAGTGCTTTAAAGTATATGCCCGAAGGCTCAGCCATTATCAATACTACGTCAGTAACCGCCTATAATGGTAATCCTATCTTATTAGATTATTCTGCGACAAAAGGGGCGGTGACTGCATTCACGCGCTCCCTAGCGATTAATTTAGCGGAACAAAATATTCGTGTGAATGCAGTTGCCCCAGGACCCATTTGGACTCCCCTTATTCCATCAACTTTTGATGAAGAGACTGTCGCTGAGTTTGGCGGCGATACGCCTATGCAACGGCCTGGCCAGCCGGCTGAACTAGGTCCGGCCTATGTGTATTTGGCGTGCAATGACTCCTCATACATGACGGGGCAGGTTTTGCACTTGAATGGTGGCAGTGTGGTGAATGGTTAAAAGTCATAGCTCATGGCTAGCCTGAAACCAAATCCACTAGACGGGTGGGTAACGAGCCCACCCGTTTCGCCGTAAAAGCGCACTTCGCGCTCGAATGCATAAGTTAGCCGCGCACTTAGGTTAATTTGACTGGAATGGGTATATCTTGGGCCAAAGGACAACAAAATGTCTTGGCTGCGCATAATTTGAAAAGCTTCATCTTGGTCAAGTCCATAATATCGTGTTTGCCACTTTAAACCGATATCGGCAAGCCAATTGGTATCAAGCTGATATGAAATAAGTCCTTGCGGCACAGTCAGTTGCCCGCTCCAGTTGTGTCTTTCATTTTCATGTAAAACCATACCGACCACTGGATAATATTGAGTGTCTGCGGTGTTGGCCAATACACCAGCGCCGAGAACCCAAGCATATAGCTCATTGGTTTGCCGAATTCCAACTAATTGGGGGTTATAAGTTATGCTGTCGGAATTTAAATTCCCCTGATAGCCTGCAAGAATTTGCAACCGTGGCCACAACGCAATGTGGTCATTGACTGTATACAAATACTGGCCGCCAACTTTGATATGGTTCAATTGCGTATCGTTAATTAAATTCTGTGTATGTTGATAGCGTCGTTGTTCTGCACTTAGAAGAACAGCTTGAAGGTCAACTAGTACTGCTTGATGGTCGAACTTGCTAATGGGCTGTGAACTGTCACTTGCAGTTTGTTGCCATTCTAACTCAATACTTTGTGCCGCAGCTGGCAAGGCAATTAGCCAAGTTAAGCCAGTTACAAATGCAGCGCTGGTTACTAACTTAGATTGTATTTGCATTTAAACCTCAATGTAGGAGCAGAATCTGAGCGTTCAGTGCTTCAGACAGTTAATGATGGGCTGATTATAAACTGCAAATGATGATGCCGCTGAGGCTTTGCGCTTTATTGAATCGCAGCGTTAAGGTTAGGTATGATATGGACAACTTCAATATGCGTGTGGCGTTCAATGTTAAGTACACAATTTAGCTCGTATCGTATCGATATAGTGGACGCTGAGCTTTACTACGTGCCCAACTGGTTGTCACAACACGATTGCGTTAGCAATTGGTATCAGCAGCTTGCCGATGAATTGGCATGGCAGCAAGATGAAATCAAGGTGTTCGGAAAGTTACATCGAATACCACGTTTGCAAGCTTGGTATGGTGACGCTGAGGCTAGTTATCGTTACTCCGGCCAATCTATGCAGCCAAGACCTTGGTCATCGAGCCTATCACGTTTACGCCACGCGCTAGCGCACGATCAGCTCGTGTTCAACTCTGTGCTTGCGAACTGGTACCGTGATGGTCACGATAAAATGGGGTGGCATAGTGATAATGAATCAGAGCTTGGGCGCAACCCAACGATAGCGTCAATTTCAGTCGGTAGTAGCAGAACGTTTCAGCTAAAACACCGCATTACTTCAAAGCGTATTGACCTAGAACTCGAGGATGGCAGTCTTTTAATTATGGCTGGAGCGATGCAACACTTTTGGCAGCATGCGTTGCCAGCTCGTAAACGAATAAGCCAAGGGCGGATTAACTTAACCTTTCGCCAAGTTGCCCAATTATAGCTATCAGAGTCATCGCCAAGGTTCGCTGGGCAGTAACAGTGCTGACATATACAATAAGGAATTCTATGAACATATCAATGCAAAGCATTATTGAACAAAAATTAGCGGCGCTCGCGCCAACGTTTCTTGAAGTGGCGAATGAAAGCCATATGCATGGGGGACCAGCAACTGAGTCCCATTTCAAAGTGACCTTGGTCACAGAGCAGTTTGAAGGTGAGCGTTTACTTGCGCGGCATCGTAAAGTAAATCAGATACTTGCTACTGAACTTGCTGGCGGTATTCATGCGTTAGCGCTACACACTTATACACCAGATGAATGGTACAAGCGTCAAAACGCGCCGCAATCTCCTGCCTGTCTGGGGGGGAGCAAGTTAGATCCGTAGCGCTATTGCCAATGGCAGCAAATCAGATGTGTTCACGCAGTGCTTTGCGCTACACTAGCGCCACGTTAAAAAAAGGTCCTACGGTAAGCTGATGTCAGGTGCATAAGCTGTCATTCGGATCCAATCAGCAGGGAAATCTCATGGTTATTAAGCCTAAAATTCGTGGTTTTATTTGTACAAACGCACACCCAGAAGGCTGTGCTGAGAATGTTCAGCGTCAAATTAAGTATGTGCAACAGCAGCCAGCGCTAGCATCAGCGCCAAAGCGTGTATTAGTCATAGGTAGCTCAACCGGATATGGTTTGGCAACTCGCATCGTTGCAGCTTTCTCTGGCCAAGCTCAAACACTCGGTGTGTGCTTTGAAAAAGAGCCGACTGAAAAGCGCACGGGCACCGCGGGCTGGTACAATACTGCAGCATTCCATCAAGCGGCAGAGAAGGCTTCCTTGTATGCGAAAACTATTAATGGTGATGCGTTTTCTGACGAGCTTAAAGACCAAGTGATTGCAGCGATTAAAGCCGATTTAGGTCAAGTTGATTTGGTCGTGTATAGCTTGGCATCGCCAAAGCGCAAAGACCCTGAGAGCGGAGAAGTATTCAGCTCAACGCTTAAGCCGATTGGTAAGCAATACACCACGAAGACGTATGACACCGACAAAGATAAGGTTCACGATATTACCCTTGAGCCGGCCAACGATGATGAAATCTACAACACCGTCAAAGTGATGGGTGGCGAGGATTGGGAGCGTTGGATAAAAGCTCTACACGCAGCTGGGGTATTGGCGGCTGATTGCAAAACAACTGCGTATACTTACATCGGTAAACAGCTTACCTGGCCTATCTACGGGCATGCGACTATTGGTAAAGCGAAAGAAGATTTAGACCGTGCTGCGGCGGCGCTTCGTCACCAATACCAAGATATTAATTTAAGCGCTTATGTCTCGTCTCTTAAAGCATTAGTAACCCAAGCGAGCTCTGCGATTCCGGTCATGCCGCTTTACATCTCTTTGATGTACGGCGTGATGAAGGAAGAAGGTACGCATGAAGGCTGTATTGAGCAGGCCTATCGCTTGTTGACCGAGGGCTTATATCACCCCGCACCGAGCTTAGATGACGCGCATCGTTTACGCATGGATGGCAAAGAAACTAATGACGCTACCCAAGCTAAAATCGAGACCCTTTGGCACCAAGTCACTCAAGATAACTTTCATGAGTTGGCTGACTATAAACAATACCATCAGGACTTTTTAAACCTATTTGGCTTCGGGTTTGAGAATGTTGATTACGATAAGGATGTAGATCCGCGCGTAAAATGGTAACATATTGCACCGAGGTTTAAGCTCCAAGCACATTGGCATGGAAAGCCAATGTAAAAAAATGCTAAAATCTCGTACTTAGGTGTAAGAAGAATTTAAACGCACTCTTGTGGCGCGCTTTGTTGCGTTATCACATAGGGTGCGATTGCGTTTTTTTATTATGGAATTTGGCCTTCAGGCTGAAATAAAGTTTCAATCTTCCCTAAATTGAGTAGTGCAAACGCGTATGATTACGATAAAGAAAGGTTTGGATGTCCCTATTTCTGGGGCGCCACAACAAACTATTGAAGACGGTAAAACCGTCAAATCAGTCGCTGTACTAGGTGAAGAGTACGTGGGAATGCGCCCGACCATGCATGTCCAGGTCGAAGACCGGGTCAAGAAAGGTCAGATTCTTTTTGAGGACAAAAAGAATCCGGGTGTTAAGTTCACGGCTCCTGCAGCTGGTGTAGTTAAAGCCATCAACCGTGGTGCCAAACGGGTATTGCAATCGGTCGTCATTGATATCGACGGTAGCGAGCAAGAAACGTTTGCTAAGTTCAGTTCAGCAGAACTTCTGAATTTAAGCCGCGAGCAGGTTCAAACTAACTTGGTTGATTCCGGTATGTGGGTTGCATTGCGCACTCGCCCATACTCGCGTTCACCAAAGTTAGACGCCGAGCCTGAAGCCATTTTCGTTAACGCAATGGATACGAATCCATTAGCGGGCGACCCTGCGCTTGTCATTAACGAACAAAAGCAAGCGTTCGTTGATGGCTTAAAAGTCGTTAGCCGCTTAACTAAGGGCAAGGTTTACGTTGCCTCGGCACCTGATGCAGGTATCGAGCTTGGTGACGCGCCTGTTACCCACGAAACATTCAAAGGCCCACATCCAGCTGGTAACGTCGGCACCCACATCCACTTTTTGGAAGGTGCGGGCTTCAGCTACCAGGTGTGGCATATCAGCTACCAAGACGTCATCGCCTACGGCAAATTGTTCACCACCGGTGAATTATTTACTGATCGCGTTGTGTCTGTAGCAGGACCGGCAGCAGTAAAGCCTCGCCTAGTGCGCACACGCTTAGGTTTAAAAAG
>JAMCRH010000055.1 GCA_023380515.1 Gammaproteobacteria bacterium
TAAATCCGGTGACTGCAGCTGTTTCCCTGACAAGTTGACCGCCATATTAAGTTCTTTAAATCCTAGCGAATGCCACACGGCCAGCTGTTTACACGCTGACCTTAATACGAATTCAGAGATTGGAATGATCAACCCTGTGTCTTCTGCGATGGGGATAAACTTATCTGGGCCTATAATACTGCCGTCGTCATCTATCCAGCGCACCAAGGCTTCGGCGCCAATAATTCTACGGCTGTGCATATCTACTTTGGGTTGATAAAACACGGTGAGCTTATGGTGTTCCACGGCATGGCGCAGGCGCTTCATTAACTCCATGCGCTGGTTCAGTTCGTGGTGCAGAATTTCACTATACATATGGTAGCTGTTGCGCCCTGACTCTTTCGCTCGGTAGAGCGCCGTATCAGCATTGCGAATCAAGCTTTCAGGGGTATCTACGCCGGGTTTGCTTAATGCTACACCAATGCTGGCAGAAATAAAGATTTCGTAGTCATCGACATAAAAGTGTGTGTCCAGGGTGGTTAGCACCTTCTCGGCGAAATCAATTAAGCTTTGTTGATTGGGCAAATTAGCCAGCGCCAACACATACTCATCACCGCCCATGCGGGCCAAGCATGAATTGGCAGGTGCTAGCCGATGCAACCTAGTCGCCACGCGTTTAAGCAGTTGATCTCCGACCGAATGACCAAGGGCGTCATTCACTTCTTTAAAGTTATCTAAATCAATAAATAGTGCGCCGACATGCAATTGCTGCTGGTCCGCTTGCTGGAAAAACTCATCCAACTGCTCCATCAGTGCATTGCGGTTAGCTAAATCAGTCAGCCAATCATGCTCTGCCAAATAAGCCATGCGTTTCTCAACGCGCTCGCGCTCTTCAATTTCGACATATAAATCGATATTAGTGTCCGCAAGCTCTTGGGCCCGTACACGGCTGATACCGAGAATATACAGTACAAAAGTAAGCAGGGCAGTGGTAACGAAACCGGCTAAGATCACCAACAGCGGCAACCAGCTACGCATGTCGTTCAAGCGCTCGCGGTTTGGCCAAAGTGCCATTTGCCATGTTTCACCAAATAGGTTGAATTCCGAGATACCGCCCCAACGCGACAGCAAGTCTTCACTATCTGCCACTTCGAAGAAGCTTCGACCTGTGCTTACTTGGGCCAAACGAAAGTTTGAACGACTATCGATAAACTGGTTGACCGTACTGCTCAGTAACGCGCGGGTATCTAAGACACCAATAAAATATTGGGTTTGGTCATTTTGCGCGAGTGGCACTACCATGCTGACTTCAATTTGTTCGGCGTTTAAAAATTGTGAAGGCACCAGAGCTCGTTGGCCGGTTTGCAATGGTGCCAGATATTGCTGTGGAATGTTTTCTCGGTTCAGGGTTTGGCGTTCGCTGTGGTAGCTAGCTAACCAGTTGAAATCTTGGTCAAGCCAAATCAACGCCCTGAAGTGGGGGTATGAATTGAGCACTATGGGCGCTTCTTGCTGCCAATGCTCGGCGTCGGCTTGACTGCGCACATGATGCCGCGCTATCCAGGTTAGGCCAAACATATGGTTTTGAAGTTGTCGATTGATGTGCAGCTGCAGGTCTTGCAGCTCACTAGACAATTGCTGGCGAATTTGGCGTCCATCCTGGATATAGATAACACCCGCAATCACCAAGGTCAGAAGAATACCTGAAATGGCGGTAAGAATGGCTAAGCGAAAGTGAGAAAATCGTTGCATTTCGACTTTATTATCGTTGTTTTACGTCTTCCTACGATAATCGCTTATGCTCGGGCAATAAGCAACACGTAAAGCGTAAATTGATAACCTTTTGCGTACATTGTAGACAGTTACCTCAGATCAGATGATATAAAGCTGTAAACCTATCGTTTTACATGCGCTTAATAAATGACTACCTGTCAACCTTTACAGGTAGTCACCATACAAAGCGCTTATTGTAACTGTGATAAATTCTTGAAGTACTCCAGGGCCTCGGGATTGGCTAATGCGTCGGTATTTTTCACAACTTCGTTATGAATTACCTGTCGAACTGCTATTTCGGTAATTTTTCCGCTAATAGTTCTTGGAATATCCGCAACTTGAATAATCACAGCAGGTACATGTCGCGGTGTCGCATTGGCTCGAATGGTGGTCTTGATCTCAGTCACTAAATGCTCATCGAGGTGCAATTGTGAACGTAATTTCACAAACAACACCACCCGCTCATCGCCTTGGTATTGTTGACCGACCGCTATGCTTTCTAACACCGCATCAACTTTCTCTACCTGGCGATAAATCTCTGCGGTACCGATGCGCACGCCACCTGGGTTGAGCACTGCATCAGAGCGACCATAAATAATCACCCCGTCCTGAGGGGTTAATTCCGCGTAATCGCCGTGCGCCCAAATCCCATCAAAGCGCTCAAAATAGGCACTGCGATATTTAGCGCCTGTGGGGTCGTTCCAAAATCCAATTGGCATGCTTGGAAAGGGTTGCTCACATACTAACTCGCCTTTGGTGGCAACTACCGGCGTGCCATCGTCGGCGAAAATATTCACCGCCAGACCTAGACCACGACATTGCAGTTGCCCGCGGTAGACCGGCAACAACGGATTACCTAACGCAAAGCAGGAAATAATGTCGGTACCACCAGATATAGACGCCAGGCAGACATCGTCTTTC
>JAMCRH010000056.1 GCA_023380515.1 Gammaproteobacteria bacterium
CAGAAGCAAGCGCCGCGCCATAAACGGTTCTTGGCCAGCATGGCGAAGAATTCGGTGCAACGCACACCGCCGCTTGGTTTTTTTAAAGACTTCGTCATGGAAAAAGACGGTAAACAGAACAACAGCATTAATATGAAGCGTCGCGGAACCGCCCCGCTTGTAGATCTGGTGCGCGTTCATGCCCTATCGATTGGGTCTATGCCGTGCAATACCTTTGCTCGCCTTGAAGATATTATTGAAGCTAATTTGTTACCGCATGGGCGTGGTCCCGATTTGCGCGATGCTTATGAGCTTATTGCTATGGTCCGAATTCGGCAACAAGCGAGAGCGATTGAAGCGGGTGAGGAACCCGATAACAATATACGACCCGATCAGCTATCGGACTTTGAACGTAAGACATTAAAAGATGCGTTCCAAATCGTGAGCCACGCGCAAAAATACCTGCGCTACCGCTATTCAATTCATTAGTTGGCGAAGGTCTAGATGGCTCGAATTCAACCCCTCCAGAGCGAAATGACACCCCTCGATTGGCCGGCACGCTTTCAACAGCTCGCCGCTACCGCTCGTGACCCTCGTCTGCGTCAGTTTTATCAAGCCGGTATGGTTGCTGGTGAAACGCCCATAGAACAAGCACCGCTGATTGCGGTGGATTTTGAAACCACCGGCATGGATGCGCAACAGCATGGCATTTTGAGTATTGCGATGGTGCCGATGACCTTGCAGCGTATCGACTTGCCCGCTGCCAAACAATGGATAGTGCGGCCCCACGACCCACTCACCGAAGACTCAGTGGTGATTCACGGAATAACTCATAGTGAAATAGCTGGGGCCGCCGACATCACGGATTACTTAGATGAGATTCTTGAATTCGCAGCCGGTCGCATTTGGGTGGTGCATTACCGTGGTATCGAAAGGCCATTTTTGCAACACACACTACTCAACCGGATTGGTGAGAGCATTGAGTTTCCAGTCATTGACACGATGCAAATTGAAGCGCAATTGCGGCGAAAGCCACTGACGCCATGGCAACAATTGTTGCAGCGCTGTCACTTCAAGCACTACCCTCAGCCCTCTATTCGACTCGCAGACAGCCGTGCACGCTATCATTTACCTTTTTATCCACCCCATGACGCCCTCACCGATACACTCGCGTGTGCCGAGCTGTTGCAAGCACAAATTTCGCACCACTACAGCCCGACCACTCGAGCTCGCCAGCTTTGGCTTTAGCGATTGGTCACCGTTTCGAGATGATCAATGAGGTCAACCGCAGTTGCATCATCAAGTAACACCCGAGTCATGTTCCGAAAGCCAATGTTTTGCCGCAAGAAACCGCCGTTGGTCAAGCGCTGAACGCGGCCATTGTATATCGTATAGAAACCAGGATATGAGTTTGTATTCGACGCATGCACCGCATGCAACATTAATACTTCGGCACCGCCTAATTGCATGACTCGATAGTCATAGCTAAAGCCACTTTGGTTAACCGTGATGCGCTGATAATCACTGTCGACACTGAACTCACCGGTCTGGTGCAACTGCGGGTTAATTGCACGGACAATCTCACCACCGTCCATTTCGCTAAATGGCTTACTGGCATCAGATGCGCCGTTGCTGCTCGGACTAAAACAGACGCCTTCGTTACCATTGCTGCGAACATAAACCAACTCGTCAGCAAACGGATAATCATCAAGCTCTAATGGCCCCATCCACGGCGCAAATGCCGTTTTGAACACATCACTGTCCGTGTCGATCACCTCAAAATGGACAAAAAACTCAACACCATTAGACGCACTGATTAAGCGATAGCTGTCGGCTTCAGTCGACACCGGCTCAACGAGGCTATAGCTCGTATCGTTGACATTCGTGATCATCCAGCGTTGCTCTTGTAAATGCCAACAACGTTGATCGATAGCCGGCAAAAAGCTCGACAATGTCCCTTTGTTAAATTGTAATTGAGTTAAATTGCGGTTAACCCACGCTACTTCATCAGCACGCTCATTGTAGACGTCAAAACTAGAATCAGAACTGCCTATGTACACTGCATTGCCAGGTTGCAGAAAATTATCTTCAGCAAAATGGCGTTGAGAGTCACTCAACGGTTGGCGTTCGCCAATGTAACCGAGGTGAGCTAAACGCGATGCCATATCGTCTTCGGTGGCGCCAACAAAAATCGCCTGCAATGCAGCCAAGGGCTCGTCAGTGTATGCCATCGCAGCCTGATAACGAGAGAATACACGGTTATTACCCGACTCAAGTGCTTCAGGGCTTAACACATGTTGACCGCTGAAAAGTTGATGATAGGCGTCGCCGGCTGGGTGAGAAAAATTACGACTAATCATCAGTCTGCCAATTGAATACAATTCGTTTTGTTCAAACGACGAAAAAGATGGGTCATATAACCAAGACTCGAGCGTTGTCAGCGTATTCACGTGCCCTTGATAATATCCGCGCGCACTCAAGACAATGTCACCATTGTCATTCATCAGTGCAGCGTCAGCAGGACGTGGATTACTCGTATCTGCCGGGAAACGCGCAATGACGAAGTGCTCGGCAAATTCATATGGCGACTCAATGGTTAAATCATACAAGCCCGTTGTCGAGGTAATCGCAATTGGGCTGTCTTCATCACACTGCAAATCCCGCGTGGTATCGACACATACTTCGGCGCCGGCAACACTGTCATAATAATGAACTCGGCCATTCAGCGTATGGGTAAACAGTTGTTCCGTCGGTTGACCTGGGTCTTTCGCCGGTTCAACTAAACCAATCGGGCAGTGATCGCAGCTGCCATCGTCGCCACCATTGCCACCGCCATTGCCAGGACCACCGCTACCTGGGCTGTCACTTCCAGAGGAGCCACCACAGGCAGCTAATGAAAGTGCGACGACCGTCGCTAATAATGAGAGTTTAATGTTTGCCGCCATTTTCTTCTCCATCGTTTACTTCGCATGACGTCATGTCACACACTACAGTTTCATTATTTATAAAAAGTAAAGGGCGAGCATTGCTCGCCCTTTTTTGGGGGACTGGGTTAACCGGTGATCAGTAGGTAAGCAACCGCCAAAATCAGAACCGGTGCGACCACCGCAGCAATAAAGTGGAAGACTTTAGCAAACCAAACTGAGCTTTCTGCTTCAACTTCGGCTTTAATTCGTGGCCAAATAATCCAACCAACGAAGACTGCAGCAAACATACCGCCCAATGGCATAAGTAGATTCGATGCAACGTAATCCATAATATCGAACGGGTTACGACCGAAGATGCTGACATCCGCAAATACACCAAACGAAAGTGCAGCAGGAATGCCGAGCAACAGGTAATTCGCAGAAGCAACAATAATGGTGGCTTTCTTACGAGCTAAATTGTACTCGTCAATTAAGAACGCCACCGCTGGCTCGAGAATCGAAATCGACGAAGTGACCGCTGCGAATAATAAGAGCAAGAAGAATAGAATCGCGAAGAACTGACCGCCTGCCATTTGTGCAAACAACGCAGGCATGGTGATAAAGGTCAGGCCCGGCCCTGCTGCTGGGTCAACGCCGAACGCGAATACCGCAGGAAGAATCATAATGCCGGCTAAAATCGCAGCAAGAATTGCGAGTGACGCAATCCATAAGCTCGAGTTCACAATTTTGGTGCCTTTGCCTAGGTACGAGCCGTAAGCAATCATCAAGCCAGCACCCACTGATAATGAGAATACCGCTAAGCCTAGTGCTTCTAGGAACATGTGCACGGTTAACTTCGACCAGTCCGGCGTGACCAAATAAATTAGACCGTCAATGGCACCCGGCAGCGTTAGGCTGCGGAATGCTAAGAAGATCATCAGAATGAATAATACAGGCATGAGGATTTTACAAATCCGTTCAATACCAGATTGCACCCCAGCGATAACAATGGAGACCGTAATACTTAAAAATACTAAGGTATAAACCATGGCCGCTAACGGGTTACCGATAAAGCCGACAAACATGTTTTCAAGCTCACCGCCATCGGTGGTAAGAATATCACCGCGCACCGCTTCAAAGACATAGGCGATGGCCCAGCCTCCCACGACGGAGTAGAAGCCAAGGATTAAGAAAACACAGAGCACCATCATCCAGCCGACATAATGCCAGATACCGCCACCAAGCTTGCGCAACGCTGATGTTGCTGAGCGCTTGGCAATTCGACCGATCATCATTTCTGACATCATCATGATGATACCGACGGTGAAAACACAGGCTAAGTAGACGAGGAGGAAAACACCGCCGCCATTTGAACCTGCAACATAAGGAAATTTCCAGATTGCTCCGAGGCCGACAGCTGAACCGGCGGCAGCGAAGATAAATCCGATCTTCGAACCCCAATTACCGCGACTATCCGTTGTTACATTTGTCATGTGTAGT
>JAMCRH010000057.1 GCA_023380515.1 Gammaproteobacteria bacterium
TCTGAAGGTTTGCTACTTGCAGATGCAGGTAATCAGGACCAACCGTCTGAAACGCTGCTGCATAAATTACTTTCTGTACACAGCGCAGAGGAGATAGATCATTTCTTATTGATGGGTACTCAGGCGCTGAATGACGTTCACGCTCGGCAGTGCTATTTAAGTGAGGCTTTCGCACGAAATATTTTAGTCAATAAAGAGGGTGTCGTCTTTATCGATTTTGAAACGGACCCAGGTGAGGTTCATGAGCTAACCAATTGTATGGTACGAGACTGGCACTGCTTTATTTTTTCACTGTATGGCAAACTCAGTAAACGCCAGCTCCATCGAGACCGCCTAGCACCTGCACTGCTCAACGGTTTACGCCAAGCGCAGCCCGCCGTGCGAGAACGCTTTCTCTCTACACTGCCGCGTCTTAAACGTTTAAAACGATTCCCCTTTCAGCTGTTTGGCAGCGATGGCAAAAAGATCGCTATCACGCTTCAGGCGCTGTCCGTGTTGGATAATCAGTTACGCAAAAAATAGAGCCATTGAATGCCCCCTATTTCAAACTCAAATGAAGCAGCGCTGTCCCCAGATAAAGTCGTCATACTTGATCGTGATGGCGTCATCAATCACGACTCAGATGCTTACATTAAAACGTTAGAAGAGTGGATACCCTACCCTGCCGCTATCAGTGCAATCGCGAGGCTAACTCACTCAGGTTATACCGTCGCTATTGCCACGAACCAATCAGGCATTAGCCGTGGCTATTATGATGTAGCAATTCTTAATGCCATGCATGAGCGCTTAGTCGCGCTTGTTGAAGCGCAGGGTGGGCGTATTGCCCACATTGCTTACTGCCCTCATGGACCAGATGATTGTTGCGATTGCCGTAAACCGCTGCCGGGACTACTGCTAGAAATTCAGCAACGGTTGGGCATTACTACCTTGGAAGGCAGCTGGATGGTGGGCGATAGCTTACGCGACCTACAGGCGGGCCAAGCAGTCGGCTGCCGTACGGTGCTAGTCAGGACAGGAAAAGGCGCTAATACTGAGATGAAAAGCATTGGCCTTGAAAATTCGCGTATTTTTGATGATTTGGCGGAATTCACTGAGTGGTTATGCAATAGGTAATTAAACAGCTATGTCGTGTAGCTACTGTTTCGTGCAGCCACTACAGCTAATCAATAAACCTTATGTTAGCTTTTAAATGAAGAAGCGCCGCTATGTAAGCCATAGCGGCGCTTCTTTTGACTGAAGGTTTTTATAGAAGTTAATGCTTAATTGAAAAGTGTTTCACGTGAAACACACTCAAAAACATTAGATTCTTAAACGTCCAGATTGGCTACCAGTGCATTGGTCTCAATGAAATCGCGGCGGGGTTCAACATCATCTCCCATCAGCGTGTTAAACATCATATCCGCACCGACAGCATCTTCGATGGTAACCCTGAGCATGCGCCGAGTTTCAGGGTCCATCGTCGTATCCCATAACTGGTCAGGGTTCATTTCTCCTAGCCCTTTATAGCGCTGGAAGGATAACCCACGCTGGCCTTCTTGCATTAGCCATACCAGCACCTCTGAGAAATGCTCAACCGGCTTCTGACGCTCTCCACGGGCGATGTAGGCGCCCTCTTCCAGGAAGCCATCCAGGGTTTCACCTAGTTCAGCGATTCCCCGGTAGTCCGTGCTTTCAAAGAAGTCGAGACCCCATACATATTCAGTCGTCACGCCATGGGCGATTAATGACACCGTGGGTAAGAATAAAGCCCGCTCAGTATCTTCCTGAAGATGGAAGTGGTAGCGCGGCCCACCTTCATACGCCACCATGTCGTCCATGGTCTTCTGCAGCTCATCAATCCAGCTCTGCATGGTGACGCGATCTTTAAGACTCACCTCTCCTTTTAATGCAGAGGTATGGATAATTTGCTTAAGTACTTCATTAGGATAAACCCGCGACAAGCGATCAATACGTTTCATCACATTGCGGTACTGATTTACCAACGCTTCCAGCGGAGCCCCTGAAATACCGGGCGCATTCGCATTAACATGCAGGCCTGCGCCATCAAGAGCCGTGGTGGTTAAGTAATCAACCATTGCCTGCTCATCTTTAAGATAGAGCTCTTGCTTACCACGCTTGATTTTATAAAGCGGGGGCTGGGCGATAAAGATATGCCCACGCTCAATAAGCTCCGGCATTTGGCGGAAGAAGAACGTTAATAGCAGAGTGCGAATATGCGAACCATCCACGTCCGCATCCGTCATGATAATAACGGAGTGGTATCGAAGCTTATCGGGATTGAACTCTTCGCGGCCAATGCCACAGCCCAGCGCGGTAATCAACGTACCTACTTCAGCTGAAGAAAGCATCTTATCGAAGCGTGCCTTCTCAACGTTCAAAATTTTACCTTTGAGTGGCAAAATAGCCTGAGTGCGGCGATCGCGCCCCTGCTTGGCGCTACCACCGGCTGAATCACCCTCTACCAAGTAAAGCTCAGAACGGCTAGGGTCTTTTTCTTGGCAATCGGCTAATTTTCCGGGTAAACCGGCAATATCTAATGCACCTTTACGGCGTGTCATATCGCGGGCTTTACGGGCCGCTTCACGAGCCCGGGCAGCATCAAGCATCTTATTAACGATAGCTTTGGCTTCATTCGGTTTTTCAATGAGATATTCTGAAAACAGACGACTCATTTCCTGCTCAACCGCCGTTTTCACTTCACTAGAAACAAGCTTGTCTTTAGTTTGTGATGAGAACTTTGGATCAGGAACTTTTACAGAAATAATTGCAGTCAAGCCTTCACGGGCATCATCACCCGTCGTATTAACCTTGGCTTTTTTAAGCAGATTTTCCGCTTCAATATAGTTGTTCAACGTACGAGTAAGACCCGCTCGGAAGCCCGCTAAGTGCGCACCACCATCCCGTTGAGGAATATTATTGGTATAGCAGAAAATGTTTTCCGTGAAGGCCTCGCTCCACTGCATGGCCACTTCAACTTCAACGCCATCATCTCGCTCAGCATTAAAGTGGAAAACCGGGTTAATCACGCTTTTATTGGTATTCAGGTGGTCAACGAACGCTTTTAAACCGCCTTCGTAATGAAATAGCTCTTCTTTACCGCTGCGCTCATCCAACAGGCGAATGGCTACGCCAGAGTTCAAAAAGGAGAGTTCGCGTAAACGCTTCGCTAGAATATCGAAATGAAATTCAATATTCCCAAAGGTTTCAGGAGAGGGGCGGAAATGTACCTTGGTTCCACTCTTTTCTGTTTTACCCACTACACTGAGCGGCGCTTGAGGCACACCGTGGCGATACATTTGTTCAAACACTTCACCCTGGCGCCAGATGGTTAAGCGTAACTCTGCCGAGAGGGCGTTAACAACGGAAACACCAACGCCGTGTAGGCCGCCGGAAACCTTATAAGAGTTGTCATCAAATTTACCGCCCGCGTGTAGTACGGTCATGATGACTTCAGCTGCTGAAACACCTTCGCCTTCGTGCAGTTCAGTAGGGACGCCACGACCGTTATCACTAACAGTCACCGACTCATCCGGGTGAATGACAACACGAATTTCGCTGCAGTGCCCTGCCAAGGCCTCGTCGATGGAATTATCCACCAACTCGAAGACCATGTGGTGCAGCCCGGTACCGTCGTCGGTGTCACCAATATACATACCTGGACGCTTACGTACCGCGTCCAATCCCTTGAGCACCTTGATGCTTGATGAATCGTAAGCCTGCTCGCTCATTGACCACTCCGTCGTGAAGTCTGTCTCGTTCCGTATCGCCTACCTTTGCATTAGCTGCCACTCTGACTGGCTTGCACTACGCGCGTGGC
>JAMCRH010000058.1 GCA_023380515.1 Gammaproteobacteria bacterium
GATTCGTGTAGCTTCCCCACAGACGGTTTGGCAGGGAAGAACCATCTCGATAAAGTTCCCAATCCAGTTGTAGAGCATGATGCGGCGGAATTTTATGTTGATTCTTAATGCACCAAGCAGTGAATGCCAAATTAATGAGTCAAAGAACACAGCCATCACTACGCATAGAATCGCCAGTGAATAGAAGAAGGCGTAGTTGGTGAAGTCAAGGGTGCTCAGAAGCACCAAAAACCCGGCGAAGTCGCCGAAAAACAGCAGATAAAGGATGAATGCGATTAGCCCAAGTAGCATAAGAACGATGGATTTGCGGGTTTGGGCGAAGGCTAACGACATACCATTTTTCTCACATGTTTTTTAAAACCTGGGGGTAAATAGGGTTTCAAGCGCTAAATACCATACATCAAAACACAGCGTGAAATGTAATAAGAATTGTGGTAACTATGGGTACACCAGAAAAGAGCAAGCGACTACCTGAATTCAGCGCTTATCAGTAGGTCAAAATTTTATTTTTTCTATAGTAGTTATTGCCGAAAACCCCCTATACACAACAACAACCAACAGAATGCGTTGCCGATTGAGTTTTGTTTTCTGCATCTCAATAAAGCAGCAAACGGGTTGTGCAAAAAGCCACAAGCAGACCAGAAAGCCATTTTGAACTACTGTTATTGCAGGGGGATTTCCCAGTAGCTGATTATATCACCCTTCACCCATCTGCCACCGAGGCTACGAACGGTCTCGTTAATGTCCTCCCATTCAGCCTTCAAAAACGTCACAGGCTTAACCACCACACAGTTATCTTTAACTGTGAAGCTGAGGAGTTTGCGTTGGTCGGGGCTGAATTCGTTTTCCATCTTGGCGGCGTACCGGCTGAGTGGAGGCTGGGTCGGCTTGGGGATTAGCGGCTTTGTTTCAGGCGGGGTGGGTTCGGGTTTTGGTTCAAACCTGAGCACTGAGGATGTGGGGTTGGGGGCTGCGGCGGGTTTTGTTTCTGATTTGGTTGTAGGGGCAAGTTCGGGGATGGGGATGTTTTCTGCGATGTCTTCGAAGCTGTCGCTTCTAACTACCAGCGAAAACTGTCTTGAGAAAAGGTCAGCTTTAGCATCTAGAACTTCGAGGTCGCTTGGTAGGTTACCTGAGAGCGGTGAAGGTTTGCCTTGGAGTAAAGCGGTGAGTTGTTCAGGGGTTAGTTTTATGATTCGCAACTTCATGATAGCGGCACTCATTGAGCTTTAGGCGACCGATAACATAAAAGCGTTGCCATCAACCGCAGCTACTGCAAGAAAAATGCGTTTGGAAAAAAGAAAAAGGTTAGAGGGGGTTGGGTGTGGCTTTTCGTGCTCGCCAACCGGCAAAGCCGCCTGCATAGACGCCCCATGCATGTAGTCTCGGCGAAATCGCCCTGATCAACGCGGGGCAAGCGATAATGACGATGGGCAAGTTGAGGGCAAAGGTTCCGGGTAAGAGGGGCCAAGCGATCTCTGCAGGGAATAATCCGACTGCGACGAACTGCCAAAGTATAGCTATTGTGCCAACTAAGAGTGAGAGGGCGTAGACGCTTCCTAGGACTATGAGGCCCTTGAGGGTTTTTGCTTCTGCAGCAAATCTTGGAATTAGTAGCCAGTTTAAGGCGTAGATGATTACGACTGTTGTGACTTCGACCCAGGCTAGATGTAGGGGTAGTGATTCAACGTAGACTCCGCCGATGTATGCGCCAAGCATGCTGCCGATTAAGCCGCCCCAGCCGAACCAGATGGGGATGACTCCGAGGAGGATGATTGGGAGGTAGAGGAAGGTGAAGGTTGGGAGTGAGATGAGTTTTGAGAGGTAGAAGAATATTGCAAAGAGGGCTGCTGTCATGGCCATTATGGAGACTTGTTTTGCTTTGCTTTGGTTTGATTTCATTTTTGATTCCTTTATGTGAGAGTTTAGGTTTTGACTGTTAGGATTGCATAAAAGCATTTTTGCGTGTATTACATATGTAATACACAAATTCTGGGCAGGCTTGAAGGTGGGGTGTTTTTGTTTGATTCAGTAGCCAAATAGGTGTTCGGGTACAGTTTTGTACAAATAAGCCTTAAATACAGCATTGCTGTATGGTTGTGAACTATACTGGAGCATGATTCAAATGGGGAATCGCCTTTGGCACACAAACAACCACGGCAACCAAGCCGCTCAACTACGTTAAATTCACCTACACAAACCAACCCATAGAAGTATTCTCAAAACTTCACCAACACTACCAAACCGCCTACCTCCTCGAATCCATCGAAGGTCCTCAAAAACTCGCCCAATACAGCTTCTTAGGCTTCGACCCAAAAACCACCATAACCGCCAAAAACGGCACCCTAACCACAACCAACACCAAAACAGGCCAAACCACCACCCAACAAACCAGCGACCCCTTCAAAATCATCCAGCAGCAACTGCGCCCTTACGACAACGACATGGTGGACTTCCGCTTTGTCGGAGGCGCATTAGGCTACATCAGCTACGACGCCATACGCTACATCGAAAAACTCCCCAACCAAAAACCCGACACACTCGGCTTCCCAGACATCGAAATGGGCATCTTTGAGGACGGCGTCGTTTTTGACCACACCCAAAACCAAGCCTACTACTATTTCCGCGGCGAAAACCGCCTAAGCGAAATCGAGGCGCTGCTTAAAGAACCCGCAGAAAAAGAATTGCCCTTTAGCTATACACAACCAACAGTTGACACAGCAAAAGCTGATTTCGAAAAAGCCGTAAAAAAAGCCAAACAATACGTGACTGCAGGTGACATCTTCCAAGTTGTTCTCTCAAAACGCTTCCAATTCCAATACACAGGAAGCTTGCTCTCTTTCTACAAGAGCCTGCGCCAAATCAACCCCTCACCCTACATGTTCTACTACAAGTCTGACCAGCGCCAAATCGTCGGCGCAAGCCCCGAAATGCTGGTCCGAGTGGACAAGCGCAAAGTCATCACTTTCCCCATCGCGGGCACTGCACCCTTCACGCTCAACTCGGAGGAAAACCAGCTCCTCGCCAAAGAACTGCTAAACGACCAAAAAGAACGCGCCGAACACGTCATGCTGGTTGATTTAGCCCGAAACGACATCGGCAGAATCAGCAAGTACGGCAGCGTTTCTGTTCCCGAGTTTATGCAAGTACACCAGTTCAGCCACGTCCAACACATCGTTTCCCAAGTGATGGGCGACCTGCAGGAGGGCTTGGAAAGTTTTGATGCTCTAAAAGCGGTTTTTCCAGCGGGCACCGTTTCGGGAGCGCCCAAAGTCCGCGCCATGGAAATCATTGAGGAACTTGAAACCTCACGCCGCGGACCATACGCTGGAGCAGTGGGCTATTTTAGCTGTAACGGCAACTCGGACTTCGCCATAACCATACGCACCCTATTCGCTGAGGGCAACCGCGCTTACATTCAGGCGGGCGCAGGTATTGTTGCCGACTCGAACCCTGAAAAAGAGTGGTATGAAACTGATCACAAAGCCAAGGCGCTCATGAAGGCGCTGGAACATGCCGTAGGAGGCAAACCCCAATGAAGGTACTTGTAATCGACAACTACGATTCATTCGTCTACAACCTCGTACAATACATCGGCGAACAAGGCGTAGAAACAGCCGTGTACCGAAACGACCAAATCACTCTCCAAGAAGCCGCCGCCTTGAAGCCTGACCGCATCGTCATCTCGCCAGGACCAGGCAACCCAGAGGACGACAAATTCTTCGGCGTCTGCAAAGCCATCCTGCAAACCCTCAGCGCAAGTATTCCCACGCTCGGCGTCTGCTTAGGTCATCAGGGCATCATCCACACATACGGCGGCAAAGTCGTCCACGCCAAAAAGCTGATGCATGGAAAAACCTGCACCATACGCCACGACCAAAAAGGCATCTTTAAGGGTGTGCGTAACCCCTTCAACGCAACACGCTATCACTCGCTGGCAGGGGAACGAATTTCAATCCCTGACTGTCTCCAAATTACCGCGGAAGCCATCGACGACGGCGAAATCATGGGCATACGCCACGTCAAATACCCCATGTACGGCGTCCAATTTCACCCTGAGAGCATCCTGTGCGAAGACGGCAAAATCATAATCAAGAACTTCTTGGAGGCAAAGCCATGATTCGAGAGGGCATCCAAAAACTCATCGAAGGCGCAGACCTCACTTACGAGGAATCAGGCGCGATAATGACTGAGGTTATGTCGGGCAAAGCCACCAACTCGCAAACTGCAGCATTCCTGACTGCCCTGCGCATGAAAGGCGAATCAGCCGAAGAGCTCATCGCGTTTGCTTCGGTTATGAAGGGGCACTGCCGACAAATCCACCCCAAAGTCAAGGGTCGCCTCGTTGACACTTGCGGGACTGGCGGGGATAAAGTCAAAACTTTCAACGTTAGCACAGCCGCAGCGTTTGTCATCGCGGGTGCTGGCGTCCCAGTGGCGAAACACGGCAACAGGGCAGTGACCAGCAAAAGCGGCAGCGCCGACGTACTCGAAAAACTCGGCTTAAACCTTGCCATAGAACCCCAAGCTATCGAAGGCATCATAGAACAAGTCGGCGTCGGCTTCATGTTCGCGCCAGCTTTCCACCCTGCCATGAAATACGCTGCCGAACCCAGACGGGAAATCGGCATACGCACGGTCTTCAACATCTTGGGGCCGTTAACTAACCCTGCATCTGCCTCTGGTCAACTACTTGGTGTCTACGATGCCAAATTGGTTGAGCCGATGGCTTACGCATTGCAGAAGTTGGGTTGCGAAGAGGCGATTGTGGTGCATGGCCTTGATGGGCTTGACGAAATCTCAACCGTCGGAAAAACACTCATTGCCCACCTGAAAGACGGGAAAGTAACACGCAAAACGCTGGCTCCAGCCAATTTCGGCGTAAAAAAAGCAGCCGTCAGCGAATTGCAATGTGGCTCTGCTGATGAAAGCGCCGAGAGCATGTTTAAAATCCTGAATGGAAAAGCAAACGGCCACGCCAAAGCCGACATCGTCCTCGTTAACGCAGCTGCTGGAATTATGGTTGGCGGAAAAGCCCGCGACTTCAACGAGGGCTTAGAGTTAGCCAAAAAATCTATCTCAAGCGGCGCGGCTTACGCTAAACTGAAGGGTTTGGTGAAAGCGTCAGGTGGCAGCTTGAAGAAGCTTGAGGAGTTGGAAGTCAATGAATGATTTTCTAGATACACTTGCAATGGACGCCGTAAAAACCATCGAGAGCGGCTACTACCAAAATATCACGGCAAGAAGTCACCACAAAATCAGCCTCAAAGCCGCAATCCAAAACTGCAAAACCAACGCGGTCATAACCGAAATAAAATCTGCTTCCCCCTCGCTTGGAACCATACGCAGCAACACCAACCCAGCCGAGATTGCCAAGGCGATGCAGAGGGGCGGTGCCGTGGGGCTCTCAGTCTTAACTGAACCCGTGCACTTCAAAGGCTCACTTGAAGCTCTATCTCAAGCGCGTGCAGCCGTTAAACTGCCCGTCCTGATGAAAGACGTAGTCATCGTGGCAGACCAAATCGAGGTAGCAGCAAAAATCGGCGCAAACGCCGTATTGCTTATTCAAGCGTTGTTCGATAGGCGGTGCACGGAAATGGGCGTGGATAAAATGATCGCTTACGCTCACGCTCAGGGCTTGGAAGTGTTGCTTGAAGCCCACAACGAAGCCGAATTCAAAGCAGCCATAGAAACAGACGCTGACCTGATCGGCATAAATAACAGAAACCTCGATACATTGAAAATCGACTTAAAAACCACCCAACAAATCATAGAGTCACAGGGCAAACACGGCAGAACAGTCGTAAGCGAAAGCGGCATAAAAACCTCTGGGCATCT
Organism: Gammaproteobacteria bacterium; assembly: GCA_023380515.1. The sequence goes on from JAMCRH010000058.1 coordinate 5,839, forward strand.
GCAATTTCTGCGTGGCTGCGGCGCGGACGCTTTCTTGGTCGGCTCAAGCATCATGTTAACGGATGATATAGAATCAAAAGTTAAGGAGTTAGTGAATACCCCATGAAGTTAAGCAACTACCCCATAGACGGAAAATACGGCAAATACGGCGGACGCTTCGTCCCCGAAATCCTAATGGAAGCCATAACCGAGTTGGAAAAGGCGTACACGGAAGCCAAAGCTGACTCCGCTTTCCAAAAACAACTCGACTACTACCTCGCCGAATTCGTCGGCAGACCCACACCGCTCTACTACGCCGAAAACCTCACCCGAAAGTTGGGCGGAGCAAAAATCTACCTAAAACGCGAAGACCTCGCACACGGCGGCGCACACAAAATCAACAACACGCTGGGACAGGCACTACTCGCCAAACGTATGGGTAAAACCCGCGTCATCGCCGAAACGGGCGCAGGGCAGCACGGCGTAGCCACAGCCATCGCATGCGCCGCATTAGGACTAAAAGGCGTCGTTTACATGGGTACGGAAGACTGTGAGCGTCAGCGCCTAAACGTTTTTCGCATGAAGCTACTTAACACTGAAGTCTACCCAGTTGAGTCAGGCTCTAAAACGCTAAAGGACTCAATTAATGAGGCGTTTCGCGACTGGGTAACCAACTTAGAGTCCACATACTACCTCATTGGCTCCACGATGGGGCCGCACCCTTACCCCATGATTGTCCGCGACTTCCAAAGCGTCATCGGCAAAGAAATCAAGCAGCAGTTCAAACAAAAAACAGGAGGCTTACCCGACGCGCTGGTTGCCTGCGTCGGCGGCGGAAGCAATGCGATGGGTACCTTCTACCCCTTCGAAGACGACACGGACGTGAAGCTGTACGGTGTGGAAGCGGCAGGCGAAGGCATCAAGTCAGGCAAACACTCAGCGACGTTGGCAGCTGGACGCGAAGGCGTATTCCACGGCATGTACACCTACATCCTGCAAGACAAAAACGGGCAGATATCCCAAACCCACAGCGTCTCCGCAGGGCTCGATTACCCAGGCGTTGGCCCCGAACACTCCTTCCTCAAAACCCTCAAGCGCGCTGAGTACGCCTACGCTGACGACAAAGAGGCAGTGAACGCCTTCTTGACTTTGTGCAAAGAAGAGGGCATCTTGCCGGCTTTAGAGTCATCCCACGCTGTAGCGTACGCCATGAAACTGGCGCCGAAGATGAAAAAAACCCAATCCATCGTCGTCACCCTCTCAGGACGCGGCGACAAAGACGTAGAAACAATAGCCAAATACACAGGTGCAAAAATATGAACACCATCAAATCAACCTTCCAAAAAGCAAAAGCAAACAGCAGCGGCTGCCTCATCGGATACATAACCGCAGGCGACCCCACACCCGAAGCGACGCCTAAAATCGCGGATGCACTCATACGAGGCGGCGTAGACATATTGGAGTTGGGGCTGCCGTTCTCTGACCCCATCGCTGACGGACGAACCATCCAAGACGCCAGCCTACGTGCATTAAACGCAGGCACGACTCCGATGCGGGTGCTTGAAATAGCCGCGCAGATTAGGAGTCAACACGACATCCCGCTGGTGATAATGACTTACTATAATCCAGTATTCCACTTTGGAATCGACAAGTACCTCGCAGCAGCCAAACAGCACGGTGTAGCCGGCTTCATCGTCCCCGATTTGCCGGTGGAAGAAGCCGCTGACTACCGCAAAGCAGCAGCCGCACACAACCTCGACACCATCTTCTTTGCCTCGCCAGCCACCTCCAAAGAGCGCCTCGCCAAAATCGTCGCTGCCTCCTCAGGTTTCCTCTATTTGGTTTCGCGGTTCGGCGTAACAGGCGCCCAGAGCAGCGTGTCGGACTCGACGGTGCAGTTGATTAAGAAGGTGCAGCCTCAAACGGTGGGCAAAGTGCCGCTTGCGGTGGGCTTTGGCATCTCCAAACCCGAACACGTCCAAACCGTCATTGCCGCAGGGGCAGACGCCGCCATCGTGGGCAGCGCATTCATCAACATCGTGGAGCAGAACAAGCAAAACATGCTATTGGAGCTTGAGCAGACCGCAAAGGCATTGAAAACCGCGACGAAAACCTAAATTTGCCAGACTGCATGCTGTTCGTTGATTCTTGTGGGGAAAAAAGCGGTCGATACATACTTTCACATGCACATGGTGGCGGTTTCAACATAGCTGCATGTTGGGTGTGTGGAGAAAAACCCATATCCCACACCGAAACAGACAAAGAGAACCGTTGCAAACCCAAAACGCAACCGCATCCAGTTGCCGTCGTGTGGTGTGCCGTAAGTTGCCGCACCCACATAAAGAGCAAAAGGTGCCTTAGCAGGCATAGCACAGTAGCTTCAACCCAAAAACACTCCATTGTATACGGGGAAAGTTTTAAAGTGCCGACGAATCATCTATCTGCGGCGATGGATCTTAGGCGGTGGGTTAGGGGTCCATTACATCCGTAAATCCTCTATACGACGGGCTGACATCAGCAGCTGAGGCGTCAAAGGCCGCTTGGATCTTCATTTCCGAACCAGTGACTATCCGTCCTTTGGGGCTGGCGGTCAACGGGCGGTTTCCGTAGGGAAACTGTTTCGTTGTTTAGCAGGCGAACCCGGCTAGGCTCGGGAGAGAGCAACCTAAGTTTGGACGTTATGCGCTCAAGGGGGTGCGGGTAAGAGTGTAGGGTTTGAAGCGTTCAGGCGGAGTCTGGGCGTCGAACTGCTGCGGTCCATCGCTACTAGTTTTGGGGCAACTGCACTGTGAAGGTTGTGCCTTTGCCCGTTTGGGTTTTGTAGGTGACTGTGCCGTTTTGGGCTTCGACGAGGCGTTTCACGACGGGTAAGCCGAAGCCTTGCCCTTTAGATTTTGTTGTGAAAAGCGGTGTGAACAGTTTTGCTTGTATTTCTTCTGGGATGCCTTCGCCTGTATCCTGCACGCTTATGTGGACTTGGCTGTTTTGGCAGGTGGCTTGGATTTTCAGGGTTCCGCCGTCTGGCATGGCTTGCACCGCGTTTTGGATGAGGTTGATTAAGATGCGTTTAAGCATCTGCATGTCCGCGTAGAAGGGTTCGCAGCGTTCTGTGGCGAGGTTCACCGCCAAGTTAGACGGGATGTTGACGATGAGCAGGGCTTCTTCGATGGCTTTGTCTATGACTATCTTTTCTTTGTTTGGGTTTAGCGGTTTGGTGAAGTCTTGGAGGTCGGCGACGATTTTGTCGATGTAGAAGAGATTCTGCTCAATACTGCTAATGCTTTCCTGCAGGTACTTCTTGGACTCAGAATCAGGCAGTGCTGCAAGCTCCTCTTTGGCAAGGTAGAGTTCCCCCGCAATAGCCTGCAGCGGATTGCGAATATCATGCCCAACCATACCAGCCGTCTGCCCAATCGCCACCAACCGCTCACTGTTGCTTAGCTCTCGGGCTCTCTGTCGCGCAAGCTCCTCCATCTGGCAAGCGTACTCCTCCAGCTTTCTCTGAACCCTCTTACGTTCCGTGGTTTCCACCAGCGACAAAACCAACCCTTCCACCTTGCCCGTTCCATCCTTGATGGGCTCAAGAGTCCAATCCCAATACGTGGTGCCTCTTTCTGGCTGGTCGGGGAAAACAAACGGTTTATCCCTAAACTCAACAGGTACACCTGTATCGCGTGCTTTATTGAAAATAGCCTCGTTTTCTGCATGGGGATAGAGGTCAAAATGGTTTTTCCCCACCATCTCCTCGGGCGTGTAGCCGCAGGTTTTTGCGTATGCATCGTTCACGCGGACAAAATTAAAGTCCCTGTCAAGATAGACCAAATGGATGTTTTTAGCGCCGTTCATCACAGAGCGTAACAGATTTCTTTCCTTTTCCAATGCATGCTGAGCTTTTTTCAATTCATTAATCGGAGTAAAGTAAATCCTAATTTTCTGGCTGGAAGGAATCAGGAAAATCTGCTGGATAAACCATGAGCCTTCAATTTCGATTTCCCGCTGAAAATGCTTCACCTTCTCTTCAATTATGGTGTCAACGATTTCCCTCCAATTCCTAAAAATTGGGTGCGCCGCGGAGTTGCCTCTGAGGCGGGCGAAGCGGATTTGGGCTGCGGGGTTAGCGAATAGCAGGTTGCCTTCAAAGTCAGCTTCAATGATTGGGCTGGGGTTAAGAATAGGAAAAGAAGCTAACATGGCGTTTCGGTCTGCCGCGGCGGAGGATCCCGACATAAAATTCGCCTATACCCGTCTAACTATCTGCGTAAGGTCAAATATAAAATGTC
>JAMCRH010000059.1 GCA_023380515.1 Gammaproteobacteria bacterium
CGAACCCTCGATATTGATATCTTACTTTACGGTGAGCGAGTTCAATCGAAGACAGCGCAAGAGCCCGCTTTACCGCGCGCTGATGTATTAACCCGTGCTTATGTGCTGAAGCCAATGGCGGATTTGATTCCGTTCGCTCATTACCCAAATTCAGACAAAACCTTTCAACAATTATGGCGCGAGTTCCAGCACAGTGATGTTGGGCATCAACAGTCTATTCAGCGGGTGGCGAAGAGCTGGTCGCAATTGCTTGCTGCAAGCGAGTAAGCCGCTGTCGGTTTAGTTCGTCACCAATCGCTTGGTGACTAAACCCTTGGCCAATGATTTTTTGCACGTCAATATCGTCAAAGAGTGAATGCACAGAGCGAAATACCTGAAAGTCAGCTCGGGCGATAAGGTCTAAGCGAGCACTACTCGACAAAATTGCCTCAACACAGGCTAATGTTTGATGATAAATTTCAGGGCGACGAAAACTATCTAACTGTTGCAACAAAGCAAGTAACGCTGCCGGGCTCAATAGTTCGAGGCTTTTCGTGAACGCTTGATGTACTGCCATAGTGGCATCCGCGATACGAGCGAACTGACTTGGAACGCGCCACATTTGATGGATCGATGTGCTTGTCGTATAAGCTTGGAGGATGGCAAAGTGAGCCAAGCTGTAGCGCTGAATAAGGTCATTTTGACCTCGCTCTGTAACCAATTCGCGGCGCGTTAACGCTGAGCAGGCTTGGGCGGAGAGCGCTGAGAAGTCACTCTTTGAATGTGCTTTACGCTGTCCTTGAATTAATTCCTCGAGGGCTTGGTATTTGATGAGAAATTCAAAATAATATGACGGCTGTGCGGTGCACAGCGCCTTTCGAGTTTCCATCCAAATTCGTTCTGGCGTGAGGTGTTTGAGTTCATGGCTGTGCACGATTTTCGCAATGAGTCGCTCTGTTTCCGCGGCGACATGAAAATCAAAGGTGGCAAAACGCGCAGCAAAGCGAGCAAGACGTAGAACGCGCAATGGATCTTCGCTAAAAGCAGGTGAAACGTGGCGAAAGATACGTTGCTGAATATCTTGCACGCCGCCGTAGGGATCAATAATGTCGCCTTGCTCGTTCTTTGCAATTGCGTTAATCGTTAGGTCTCGGCGCAATAGATCTTCTTCTAAGGTCACCTCGGGTGCGGCGTAACATTCAAAGCCTGTATAGCCTTTACCAGACTTTCTTTCGGTACGAGCAAGCGCGTACTCTTCTTGCGTTTTTGGGTGTAAAAACACCGGAAAGTCGCTACCGACTTGAGTAAAACCGCGAGCAAGCATCTGTTCGGGCGTCGCTCCGACAACAACGTAGTCACGATCGTAGACAGGAAGGCCTAAAAGTTCGTTCTCGCACGGCGCCGCCGACCAAGTAGATTTTCATCTTGAAATGAGTACTCCGCTTTCCATGGTGTTTGATTGCACGCTGCTGTGATGCCTGCTAACTTGCATACTTACTCTCACATCATCACTAAAGTATCATAACCTTAGGTTAAGTGTGTTCATGTATCACGATTATTTTGGTTTTTCCCAAGTCCCATTTTCCATCGCGCCAGATCCCGAATTTCTATTCTTGGGACCACGACATCGCGAAGGACTTGATCATTTGCGCAGTGGTCTCAGCGGAAGTGGTGGCTTCCTGCTTTTAACTGGTGAAGTGGGGACGGGCAAGACGACACTGTCACGCGCCGTGATGGCAGAATTTGGCGATAAGTTAAAAGTCGCATTTGTGGTTAATCCGCTGCTCAGTGAGCGTGAAATGTTAGCCACGGTCTGTGACCAGTTTGGTATTCCCGGACGTCATGAAAAAGCATCGTTGAAACGTTTAACGGATCATCTCAGCCGTTTTATCTTGGCCTGTAGCGCCGAAGACTGTCACCCGGTTATTCTCATTGATGAAGCCCAGCATTTATTGCCGTCGGTGCTTGAGCAACTGCGGCTGCTCACCAACTTGGAAACCAATTCGCGCAAACTGCTGAGTATCGTTTTAATTGGTCAACCGGAATTGCAAACTTTGTTGCAACGCCGCGAGCTTCGTCAGGTCGCTCAGCGTATCGTCGCGCGCTATCATCTCTTGCCATTAACTGAACGCGAGGCGCTTGATTACATTCAACACCGGTTACAACGAGTTTCCGAAGCTGAGATTAGCGTGACCGATGTTTTTACCACCTCAGCAATGAAAGCGAGTTACCAATTCAGTCAAGGGACACCACGATTAATTAACTTGGCGTGTGATCGAGCTCTACAAATGGCGGCGCGCGCACAGACTAAGCAGGTTGATCGTCGACTTGCTCGTGAAGCGATTCGCTCACTGAGCCTGGAGCCGATGCAACGGCCCAAACCGGTGATGGGTAAGAAAAAACTCGTGGGGTTAGCGAGCGTCACTGGCTCAATCTCCAACATCGACAAGTCTTGCACGGCGAGATAACGGATCCGGTCTGTGCTCAATCCACTGGTTGCGCCACCGCCATGGCTTAAACGTGGGCCGTGCGCAAATGCAGCTGCACTAAGATAAGCTAGCTCTATCGTATCCAGC
>JAMCRH010000060.1:0-5606 GCA_023380515.1 Gammaproteobacteria bacterium
CGGGAAAACGTCGGTCTCGGAGTTTCAATCCTGCTGCTTCAATCGCAGCAACTGTGAGTAAGGCATGATTGAGACAACCCAGCTTCATGCCCACCACAAGGATCACATCCTGCCCGGTCTGTTGCACAAAATCTTGAAATGATTCGCGTTCATTCAACGGCACTAGCCAGCCACCAGCCCCTTCAGTGAGCATCAGGTCCGCATCCTGCGCTTGCAGTTTTTGCCAATGCTCAACCAAGTCTTCGACTTTGACTTCCACACCGAACTGTTCCGCGGCGATATGAGGTGCGATCGCGGGCGCCAGCGCAATCGGATTGACAGCCTCGTAAGGTAATTTAATGGTTGCTGCCGCTTGCAACTTGAGGGCATCGGAATTGCGTAATCCCTCTGCGGTAATTTCACAGCCAGCAGCTACTGGCTTCATTGCCAGCGTGCGGTATCCAGAACGCGCAAAAAGCTCCAGAATCAACTCCGAGACCGACGTTTTCCCGCAATCGGTGTCTGTTCCAGTAACAAAAAAGCATCCTGACATAATATTATCTCAACTTAACTAAGAGCCAGACTGGCTGGCCTAAATAACCATGGTTCACCTTCATTGCAATGTAGGCACGGACATGAGCGTGCTAAGAAAGGTGTCGAATAAGGCAGTGTTATTGTGAACCAATTACAAAGAAACCGATATGATAATGAAGGGGTAATCCCTTCGGGGTTCTGTATCCTTCATAGGCTGCGTTTAGCTGTTCCCACATCCGTTTGGTTAAGCGTAAACGTTTTTCCTCAGCAGTGTTGTCTTTTGATTGCGGAGCAGCGTCGGCACCTACACCGCTAATACTCTTCAAAACCGCCCGACAATCGCGAAAATGACCACTGACCTGCCTCGCCTCAGCGGCGATAAGACGTAATGGCGAAGATTTAATCAATGCACACCAATCTTCGAACGTGCGTTGCGGATTCACGAAACTTGGCAGCAACTGGTCGAGTGGTAACAGACTATTTGGCAACACAACAGAGCAGAGAAAATACCCATTTGGAGTTAAAACACGCGCACACTCCGCAAGCGCTGAATCTGGCCGGTTGAACCACTGCATCGCCATATTAGAGTAAATTAGATCGACGGTATTATCTGCAAACGGCAACGCTTCCCCATCTGCTTGTATCACCTGCCCTGACAAACCATCGTTCAGGCCAGTTTGATTCATGTGTTGCGCCAGCATTTGCTGAGCAGTTTGGACCATAGCGGGCGCTAGGTCTAGCCCAAAATAGCTGAACGTTGGCGGCGTCAATGAGTTGAATAACAACGCTTGTTGACTGCCAGGCCCGCAGCCTAAATCGAGCAGACGCAACAACTGACGTTGTTTGACTTCGGTTGGCAGGCAATCTAAAAGTAACGCCGCAACCTGATCTTGCACCTGACTGTGACATTTGTAGTGTTCGGCAGCGCGGCCAAAACGGGCGGCAACCTGACTCTTATGATACATACATGACTTCCGCTAATGCCGGATCTTGTTTCAGGCAACGGTCTAAACTAGTCAGCAGCCGGTCAATATCACTGGCGTTGTGATTCGCACGAATAGAAATGCGTAAACGCGCGGTACCAACAGGAACGGTTGGTGGTCGAATCGCGATACAATCAATGCCCTGTTCGCCTAACGCCGTCGCAAGCTTCAAGGCGTCAGTATTTTCGCCTACTCGTAATGGCTGCACTGGGTGTTGATGTCCAGCAACAGGTAAACCCAAGCTCCGCAAGCCATCTTGCCAAAGGGCAACGTTACGCGCTAATTGCACACGCAATTCAGGCGTGGTGCGAATAAGTTCCAATGCTGTTTGAATTGCAACCGCTTGTGCCGGTGCAAACGCAGTGCTGTAAATGTAATGACGGCACTCTTGCAAGAAAAACGTAATCAGATCTTGTTCGGCCGCAACAAATGCCCCCCCAAGCCCACAAGCCTTGCCGAAAGTCGCGGTCAGCACGTCAATACAGTTGCCGTGAGCATGGTCTCGAATCCCCTTGCCATCAGCACCGAGCACGCCAAACCCATGCGCATCGTCAACCATAACCAGCGCCTGATATTGATGTTTAATACTTGCTAGCTGGCTTAGGTCGGCACCATCGCCATCCATACTAAATACGCTTTCCGTCACAACGAGGGCTTCGTGTTGGTTTGCATTTAAGGTCGCACAGGTTGCCGCTAGTTCAGCGTAATCATTGTGAGCGTAACGCTGGAATCGACGGGGTTGCACGGCATCGTACAAGGACGCATGCGCAAGCTTATCGAGTACCGGTGTCAGTTTTAATGTTTGCAGTGCTTGTAACACCCCACTGTTCGCTGCAAAGCCCGAAGAAAACAACAGGACACCCGAGTAACCCAACCAGTCGGCGAGATAATCCGCAAGTTCAGCATGCGGCGTTGCATAACCACGCACGAGCGGGCTTGCTGTCGCACCGCAGCCCCAGCTTGATAGTGCCTGTTGGTAGGCTGAAATAATAGCCGGATGCTGACTTAAGCCGAGATAGTCATTGCTGCTAAAATCAAGACGCTGGCTTGCCACGACACGCAACTGACGCAGCGCAGCGTTTTGTTCTTTTTTCAACAGATAAGCCTGTAGCCGCTGTTTATGCATGCTGTGTGCAGGTTGCATCGCTAGCTGTCGCATCATTAGCTGTTGCATCATTAAGTGTTGCATCATTAGCTGTTGCATCATAAAAAAGCGGCTTAGGCTGCTCTGGTTGCAGACCTAAACGCGCAAACAATGTTAAGTCATGATTAGTCTCAGGGTTTGCCGTTGTGAGCAATTTCTCACCGTAGAAGATCGAGTTCGCACCAGCAAAGAAACACATAGCTTGTAACTCGTCAGACATCGCCTCTCGACCGGCTGATAAGCGCACATAAGAAGTCGGCATCAAAATCCGAGCAACCGCAATACAACGAACAAATTCAAACGGGTCGAGGTCGGCCACATCTTCAAGTGGGGTCCCCGGCACTTTGACTAAATTATTAATCGGCACACTCTCCGGTGGAATCGGCAAGTTGGCTAATTGTTGCAGCAATCCAATGCGATCTTTTTGTTCTTCGCCGAGACCGACAATGCCGCCCGAACAGACTTTCATGCCTGCACCGCGCACATTGGCAAGGGTATCCAAACGATCTTGATAAGTGCGTGTGGTAATAATGTCGCCATAGAACTCAGCCGACGTGTCGAGGTTATGGTTGTAATAATCGAGGCCAGCTGCTGCGAGTTCCTGCGCTTGCTCGGGAGAAAGCATGCCAAGGGTCATGCAGGTTTCTAGCCCCATCTCCCGCACACCTTTAATCATGGCGTTTAACTTGGGCATATCACGCTCTTTCGGGTTACGCCAGGCCGCGCCCATGCAAAAGCGAGTCGCTCCAGTCGCTTTCGCCTGTTGCGCTGCAGTCAAAACTTCCTCGACTTCCAGTAATTGTTCACGCTCAAGCTCAGTGTCGTAGCGTGCACTTTGCGGGCAGTACTTACAATCTTCTGGGCAAGCGCCGGTTTTAATCGACAATAAGGTGCTGACTTGCACTTTGCTTGGGTCAAAGTGTTGCCGATGAATGCTATGCGCTTGAAATAATAATTCATGCAAGGGTAATTGGAATAAGGCGTCGATTTCGTGGCGCTGCCACGTTTTTTTCGCCATCGATGAGTTCGTAACAGATTGCGTCATGAGGGACATTCTCGCTCGCTAGACAAGGAAATTGTCGACTAGCTTAATCCGACTCAGTAAACTGTCAATATATAAACTATCCAAATATTGACAAGCGGACGAATAATGACCATCAGCGCAATTGATCTTAACTTTGACCGACAGCACATCTGGCACCCTTATACATCGTTAACGCAGCCACTTCCCACCTACCCAGTCACAGGCGCCAGTGGCGTCTATCTCCATTTAGAAACTGGCGAACACTTAATTGACGGCATGGCATCTTGGTGGTCAGCCATTCACGGTTATAATCATCCCATCCTCAACCGAGCTATCACTGAGCAGCTCGCATCGATGGCCCATGTGATGTTTGGTGGTATCACCCACGCGCCAGCTGTAAACCTAGCAAAGGCGTTAATCGACATGACTCCAGCGCCACTCGATGCGGTATTTCTAGCGGATTCTGGTTCAATTGCTGTTGAAGTCGCGATCAAAATGGCTATTCAGTATCAAGTCGCCCGTGGCTTGCCACAAAAACATAAACTGGCAACTATTCGTAACGGCTACCATGGCGATACATTTGCAGCCATGTCGGTTTGCGATCCCGTTAATGGAATGCATGAATTGTTTACCGGTATTCTGGCTCAGCATTATTTTTTACCAAGCCCACAAATAAAGCCTGACCAAGCCTGGTGTGACAGTGAGTTAGACGCCGCTCGTGCTCTCTTTGCCGCTGAGCATGAACAGATTGCGGCTTTTATCCTTGAGCCATGTGTACAAGGTGCTGGTGGTATGCGCTTCTACCACCCCACCTATTTAGCCGGCATTCGTGATTTGTGCGATGAGTATGACGTTTTGCTAATTGCGGATGAAATTGCGACAGGTTTTGGTCGGACTGGCAAACTTTTTGCCTGTGAACATGCGGGGATTACTCCGGATATTCTCTGTGTTGGAAAAGCTTTAACCGGTGGATATATGACCTTAGCAGCGACGCTCACTACTCGCCATGTTGCCAACACAATAGGCCATGGTCCTGGTGGCGGTTTACTCATGCACGGACCGACCTTCATGGCGAATCCGCTAGCCTGCGCAGTCGCGGCTGCCAGTTTGGCTTTAATCCAGCAAGGTGATTGGCGAGCACAGGTGGCCGTGATTGAAACCCAACTGCGCGCCGAGTTACTGCCATTAAAAGGCGCGCCTGGTGTCGCTGATGCTCGGGTTTTTGGTGCGATTGGCGTCCTTGAAATGGAACACCCCATCGACGTCGCTACGGCGCAAAAAGCGTTTGTTGCCCGAGGCGTCTGGATTCGTCCATTTGGTCGTTTACTTTACATTATGCCGCCCTATTGCATTCGTGCCGAAGAACTACGTGCTTTAACCCGTGCGATGACCGATTATGTTGAGAATCTATCCGCAACCTGATCCGTCTCTTGCCCAGCACAAAATGTGCAAAAAGGACCAAGGATAATCGCGCTGCAGCCGTTGCGCTGACTGCTTCAAGCAAGTAAGATTAGCGGCTAATTTAAGTTTCTTTTTCTAGTTTATTACTAGTAGTCATACGCGCCGTCAATCTAAGCTCAACCAAAACAGACGGCTAAACGCTCGTTTCGGAGAATTTGTTTCATGACCATTGCGGTAATTAAAGATGTCTTGGGCGGTCGCTACGAAGTTGGTAGCACCGTGACTGTGCGCGGTTGGGTCCGTACGCGACGCGACTCAAAAGCAGGTATTTCGTTTATCAATGTGCATGACGGCTCATGTTTTGATGCCGTGCAAGCGGTGGTACCAAGCAATTTACCCAATTACAGCAGTGAAGTGACCAAATTAACCACGAGCTGCGCAGTGATCATTACTGGTGTCGTTGCTGTTTCTGCGGGCCAAGGCCAAGCGTTCGAAATTCAAGCCGAAACCGTTGAAGTTGTAGGCTGGGTTGAAGATCCTG
>JAMCRH010000060.1:5616-7698 GCA_023380515.1 Gammaproteobacteria bacterium
AAAGCGCCACAGCATGGAATATCTGCGTGAGTTTGCACACTTACGTCCACGCACTAATATTACTGGCGCCGTCACTCGCGTTCGCCATTGCTTAGCGCAAGCGGTCCATCGTTTCTTTCACGAGCGTGGATTCTACTGGATCAGCACACCAATTATTACCACCAGCGACGCTGAAGGCGCCGGTGAACTGTTCCGCGTATCAACCTTAGACCTAATGAACCTGCCATTAACCGACGAAGGCAAGGTTAACTTTAAAGAAGACTTCTTCGGCAAAGAAGCCTTTTTAACTGTAAGTGGTCAGCTCAACGTTGAAACATACGCGTGTGCCCTTTCGAACGTGTATACCTTCGGGCCAACGTTCCGCGCAGAAAATTCCAACACCAGCCGCCACCTTGCCGAGTTCTGGATGATTGAACCTGAAGTTGCATTTGCGGATCTCGAAGACGTGGCCAAACTCGCCGAAGACATGCTCAAGTATGTGTTTAAAGCGGTTCTTGACGAACGCGCAGACGATATGGCCTTCTTTGCTGAGCGGATCGACAAAGAAGCGATTAGCCGACTACAACACGTAATCGATAACAACTTCGTCCACATGGATTACACCGACGCCATCGAAATTCTCAAGAACTGCGGGAAAACCTTTAACTACCCAGTTGAATGGGGCACAGACTTACAATCTGAGCATGAGCGTTATTTAGCGGAAGAACATGTTGGTGCTCCGGTTATTCTGAAAAACTACCCACGTGACATCAAGGCCTTCTACATGCGCCAAAACGCTGATGGCAAAACTGTCGCAGCTATGGACGTACTGGCACCAGGAATTGGCGAGATTATTGGCGGGAGCGCCCGTGAAGAGCGGTTAGACCTGCTCGACAAGCGCTTAGAAGAAATGAAGTTGCCAAAAGAAGAATACAGCTGGTATCGTGACCTACGTCGCTACGGCACCGTACCACACGCTGGTTTCGGCTTAGGTTTTGAGCGGTTAGTGGCGTATGTCACTGGGGTTCAGAACATTCGTGACGTCATCCCATTCCCACGTTCACCGAAAAACGCTGAGTTCTAAATCTCAGGTTTTCAGAGCCGCTAACAAAAATCCCCAAACCATACCGGCTTGGGGATTTTTTTTAAGTATTGCGCTCCGTCATCCCAGTGCTTTTTCGATGATCGGTTCTGGCAACTATCGTTAAAGTCGAATCTCGAGCCCGGTTTCGTCACACGCATGTTTCCGCGGACAGAACTCACAATCCTTCATGACTTTCTCTGGCCAGCGGCTCTTATCGGCGACCTCGAAGCCGAGCTTCGCAAAGAACGCTGGCGCTCGCGTGAGCGCGATCACCCGTCCAATGCCTAAGCTCCGCGCTTGGTCGAGCAGGAACTGGACGATCTCTGCACCGAGCCCTTTCCCTTTCAACGCTTCCTGCAGCCCTAACGACCGAATTTCTGCAAGGCCGGTACCGTAGACATACAAGGCACCACAACCGACAACTTTGCCGTCAATTTCCGCCACGGCGAATTGATGGATGGCCTGCATAATATCCTGCTCTTGGCGCGGCAAATGTTCACCCTTACCCGCCCAATAACGAATGAGGTCAGCTATTGCAGGAACGTCCGTTAGCCGCGCTTGACGAATATGCGTCAACGCAGCAGCATGGGCTTGGTAGCGTAACCGTGCCCGGCGTATAGCACCATGCACCCGCGCAGGCGCTGTACCGCCGAGTGCACAACGCCGATTCATGCCTGCACTCAATGCAAGCGCTGGATACACATCCGCGTCAATATCGGAACATACCGCTTGCATGGTATTTAACGGTAAGGCTTCAAGTGCGCATTGCTGTTTAATTGCTTGTAACACGAGCTGACCACTTAAATGATGGGCATCCCGAAACGCAATTCCTTTGCCGACCAAATAATCAGCGAGGTCAGTCGCGTTACTGTAGCCGAGCAACGCGGCTTGCTCTGCTTTTGCTTCATCCACGGTCAAATGAGGAATAGCGTAAGCACTGATTGCTAAACATTTTTGCCACTGCTCAAGCGCGTCGAAGAAACCTTCTTTGTCTTCTTGCATGTCTTTGTTGTACGCCA
>JAMCRH010000061.1 GCA_023380515.1 Gammaproteobacteria bacterium
CTTCTCTATAATGGTGCCCAGAGGCGGAATCGAACCACCGACACGGGGATTTTCAATCCCCTGCTCTACCGACTGAGCTATCTGGGCAAATACGGTTAACGCGCTTGCGTTGTGGGTGCAATTAAACGTTTTCTTCGGTTTGAAGTCAACCGCTTTTTGCGCTTTCAGGTTCAATTGCTCAGGAAATGCCCATTTTGGCTAATTTCCTGAGCAACAATTGCCCTTAAGCTTTTTTGTCGTAACGCAAATACGTGCTACCAGCGAGGCAGCGCTCGTAAAAGTCAGTCCAACGAACACCTTCACGTGGCGCTAAATTGCCTTTGCGAATTTGCTTGTCGATTGCTTTCTTGACCATTTTTGCCATGTAGTCTGTGTTGTACTGCATGGTTTCAAGCACTTTTTCAGCCGAGTGACCCGGTACGATTTCTTCAATGTAGAAGGCACCTGGCTCGTCGTCGTGGCTGAAAATATGCACTTCGGTCAAACGGCCAAATAAATTATGCATATCACCCATGACGTCTTGGTAGGCGCCGGTGAGGAACATGCCAATTGGATAGCTCTCGCCACGTTTTAGGCGGTGCATCGGAATATTATCGCTGATCGAGTTATTCTCGATGTACTTGCCAATTTTACCGTCGCTATCGCAGGTGATATCAGCGATCGACACGCGCACTTCTGGCTTTTCGTGTAACCGCGTTAACGGCACGATCGGTAACAACTGACCAATCGCCCAAGTGTCTGCCGCCGATTGGAAAATCGACATGTTGGCGAGATACTGGCTCGCTAAAGTGTCTTCAAGCTCTTCTAGTTCTTGAATCTGGCGTGTTTCTTCATCGAGTTTCTGATGCACTTCAGTTAACACCAACCAATACATGGTGTCGATTTTCGCCATTTCACGAATGCTTAAAATACCGAGCTTAAATGCTTCATAAGCGCTTTGCTTGTATGCAGCCGCGTCGTTATAACGTTCCTGCGGGTGCAAATCATTGGCGCCGACCAGTTCACGCATGTTGCTGACCAACACGTGCTCACCTTCTTCAGCGGTAATGTCAAAATCGGTTGCGCCTGGGTTAATCTCGCCAACGACATTGGTTACAACTAGGCTGTGGTGAGCGGTAATCGCACGACCACTTTCACTCACAAGCTTCGGGTGAGCGACTTTCTCTAAGTCACAGATTTGCTTCACGCCGTAAACCACGTCGGCTACATATTCGTCGGTCGAGTAGTTGCGTGACGAGTCGGTGGTGGTACTGCTGCCGTCGTAATCGATACCCAAACCGCCGCCAATATCGAGATACTCGAGTGGCATGCCCATTTGTACCATTTTGGCGTATAAACGTGCGCCTTCGGTAATCGCTTCTTTAACTTTACGAATATCAGAAATCTGACTGCCGATATGGAAGTGCAACAGTTTTGCGCAGTGCAGCATGTCATGTTGCTTTAAGTATTCCATGGCATTGACGATTTCTGCGATGCTCAGACCAAACTTAGCGCGGTCACCACTTGAGCTTGACCATTTACCAGTGCTGCGAACCATCATTTTTGAGCGCAAGCCGATCATAGGGTCGACTTTGTACTTTTTCGATAGACGCACAAGCATTTCTAGTTCCGAGAACTTCTCGACCACTACGATCATTTTGCGGCCGAGGTGGCGGCCTAACAATGCCATGGTCAGGTAGTCTTCGTCTTTGTAACCATTCAAGATGGTTAATGCTTCTGGGTTTTCGTTGTATGCCATAACGGCCATGAGTTCTGGTTTAGAACCAGCTTCAAGTCCGTAGTTGTAGGGTTCGCCTGCGTCCATGATCTCTTCGACCACTTCGCGCATTTGGTTTACTTTAATCGGGTACACACCGACGTACTCACCTTCGTAACCGGCTGTTTCAATCGTGTCACGGAAGGTTTCATTGAGAATCTCAACTTGTGAACGGAGAATGTCATGGAAGCGAATAACTGCTGGAAACTGAATACCTTCAGCCTCCATTTCTGCCAACACTTCAGCCATGTCGATGTAAACATCTGGTTTACGGTGATTTGGCGAAATTTGAATATTGCCATGCTCACCGATACTGAAGTAACCCGCGCCCCAGCGTTTTACGCCGTAGAGGTCTTCAGCATCATCAATCGTCCAGTTTTGTGTTTCTTGGCTCATTTACGGCAGTCCTCCAATACTAACAACAATTCACGGACGATCTTGGCCGCAAATACATCGGAATTTCCAGTTGGGTCAATTTGTGGTGACAGTTCAACCACGTCACAACCGACCAAGTTACGTTCACGTAATAATTTAATGAGGCTGACAAACGAATGAAAATCTTCGCCGCCTGGCTCCGGCGTACCCGTCCCCGGTAAAAATGACGGGTCGAAATAATCGAGGTCAAGGGTCAGGTAAATCGGTCGATCCGCCGGAATTGCCGCAATCGAGTCGAGAAAATCTTTGCGCGAGGTCCGCACAGTTTTGTGCTCACGCATGTACTGGTATTCTTCGCGAGTGCCTGAGCGAATACCGTACTGAATGAGTTCATGGTTCGGGCCGAAATGGTCCAGTGCACGGCGAATGATCGACGCGTGCGAATAATGGAACCCAGTAAAACCGTCACGTAAATCTGCGTGGGCGTCTAAATGCACCAGCACAAGGTCTGGGTACTGGTTTAAATATTTGACGATTGGGGCGTAGGAAATTGAGTGTTCGCCACCCAAGGTCATGACTTTGACGCCTTCGGCAGCAAGGTCGATATTGTCAAAGATTTTGTTGAAATCATCACTCGCATGGCGCCACTGGGCTTCTACGTCGGTGCTTTCGCCAAGCTG
>JAMCRH010000062.1:0-2658 GCA_023380515.1 Gammaproteobacteria bacterium
ATTAAGGCTCTCTCTTTGAGGTTATGAGAAAAGGCGATGCTAGGCACTACTAAGCAAAAAGCACTATTTAGCAAGAGCAAATAGGTGTTTCTTA
Organism: Gammaproteobacteria bacterium; assembly: GCA_023380515.1. Next base: position 95 of record JAMCRH010000062.1, read on the forward strand.
TTTAGTTAGTGCTAATTTTAGCGTATCGGTCAGCTCAATAACCAATCAGATGACCCCAACAGTCCATGGGTTTACCTAACCATTGATGGGAGAGGTGCCATGCAGAGCTGGCTTGTGTTGCGTAAAATCACTATTGATAAATACCTTTATTATATAAGTTTATCCTTGCTGCTAAGTAGTTTTCTGGCAGTTAAGGATGTCGATAGTATCCATTCGCGCATTTCACAATGATGATTACTCCTCGCCTTTGGCATCAGTTACGCTGGCGCCTAACGTTGATTTTAGGCGTCTCACTTTGCGCGCTGTCGACCGTTATAGGGAGCTATGTGACTAGCGCTTGTCAAAGAGCGAACACGGACTATACCGTTTTAATTAGCGACATCATGCTAGCGCAACAGTCGGCCCAGCGGCTTCAGATCCCCCTTGCAGTAGAGGAACCTCATATAAACACGCAACATATAGAAAATATTGCCAATTTTTCCTTAACTTCGAAACATCATTTGGACAATATAAAGCGCAGCCTTGAACAGCACGGTTTTCTTAATGCCAATATTGAGTATCTTAGCAATCACTTGGTTGAGCTGAAAAATCGTTTTTCACGACTCAATATAAGAGCACAAACAACTCAAGCAAGCCCTTATCTCCTGAACTCCTTACATCGCAGCGCTCTGGGAATTGAAAGTAAACAGGCATGGCTCTATAACGAGCTACTAGATGAGATTCAAGGATTATCACAGCAGCAACGCCTGACCATGCAACGCTTGTCAATCGCCATGAGTATACTGCTTGTGCTGGCTTTTAGCGCCGCCATTACCCTTTGTATGGTAGTACTTCATTTGCGTCGACAACGTAATCTAATGCAAAACTTGATGTTAACGGATGAACTAACCGGGCTGTATAACCGGCGCCACTTGGTGAATGTGGCGTTCGCTGCACTTACTCAAGCCCAACGTAATCAAACGCCGCTCAGCCTGCTTGTAATAGATATCGATTACTTTAAAAAGATCAATGACAGTTATGGCCACCCAATTGGCGATGAGGTATTACGCCAGATTAGTGGGCACCTACGCCATTTGAGTCGACCTTCAGATACATTAGCGAGGATTGGCGGCGAAGAGTTCTGCCTATTAATGCCCAATACGCATACCTATGATGCACTTCAGGTAGCCGATCGGTTACGCCTTGAAATCGAAAATATGCAGCTGAATGGCATTACGTTATGTTTAAGGCCTACCATTAGTATTGGCGTAACAACTTGTTACGGGGCAAAATACAATTTCGAACAGCTTTATTCCTTTGCAGATAAAGCGCTCTATGCGGCTAAAACTAATGGGCGCAACCGCGTAGAAAGCATGCTGCCACCCATTTATATTCCAGCTACCACCACCCTAAAGAAAAATTACTTTCATCAACTTATAAGCTAATCAAGTGACTCATAGCTGCTATTAAATACAGAGAATTTTAAAATACTCGGTTAAGGCCATTTTGCGCTGCGACCCGATATGCCTCTGCCATGGTGGGGTAGTTAAAAGTAGTATTAACAAAGTATTTAAGCGTATTAGCATCGCCCTTCTGCTGCATGATAGCTTGACCGATATGCAGAATCTCAGACGCTTGATCGCCAAAACAGTGAATCCCAAGTATTTCTAATGTGTCCTGATGAAACAGTATCTTCAACATACCCACCGTATCGCCGGTAATTTGTGCTCGTGCGGTATCTTTGAAGAACGCTTTACCAACCTCGTAAGGTATCTTGGCTTCTGTAAGTTCTCGCTCATTTGGTCCGAAGGAGCTGATCTCGGGAATCGTATAGATCCCTGTAGGCACGTCACTGACGAATCTAAACTCTTTATCAAGCAGCTCATTACATGAGTTTAAACCTTGATCATAAGCCGCACTTGCTAGACTAGGCCAGCCAATCACATCGCCAGCAGCGTAGATATGTTCAATTTCAGTACGGTAATGCTCATCCACACTTAATTGACCACGTCCGTTTGCCGTAAGACCGATGTTCTCAAGTCCGAGACTGTCGGTATTACCTGTGCGCCCGTTAGCCCACAAGAAAGCATCTGCACGGATTTTTTTGCCCGACTTAAGACGTACGACAACACCAGCCTCATCGCCTTCAACGCTGTCATACTCTTCATTGTGACGAACCAACACGCCATGCTTGCGCAAATGATAAGAAAGCGCATCGCTAATTTCGCCATCCAAGAAAGAGAGTAGGCTATCGCGATTGTTAATCAGGTCAACCTTGACACCTAACCCCGAAAAGATTGACGCGTACTCGCAACCAATTACCCCAGCGCCAAAAATCACCAGAGTACGCGGCGTATGATTGAGGCTTAAAATAGTATCTGAGCAATAAATGCGTGGGTGCCGAAAGTTTATATCTGCCGGTCGATAAGGGCGTGACCCAGTGGCAATCACAATTTTTTTGGCCACCAGCTCTTCCATACCCTCTTGACGGTCTCTAACGAGCAGAGTGTGTTCATCTTTGAAACGCGCAACACCATGAAACAAATCAATCCGATTACGCGCATAAAACGTAGTACGCATCTCTA
>JAMCRH010000062.1:2668-8895 GCA_023380515.1 Gammaproteobacteria bacterium
GCGCGAACGCTCCATGACTTTAGGAAAAGAGAACCAACGAGGCTCACCAATATCGCGGAACATACGGTTAGTGTTAAACGCCATAATCTGTTTAACCTGATGGCGCAACGCTTTAGAAGGAATTGTGCCCCAGTGGGTACAATTACCGCCTACCTGAACCTGCTTTTCGATAATGGCCACGCGCTTACCATGTTTGGCAGCATTAATCGCAGCGCTTTCTCCTGCAGGCCCCGTACCGATCACCACGACATCATAATTGTGAACCGCCATACCTTCTGCGTCTCCTATATCCGTTTATTAAGCGTGTCTTGTTAACTAACTATTACCTATTTTTATCGACGTGTTGCATCATAGCCTAGGTCGGCACCACGGCTTTCATCGCTACGCCGACGAATACTGCCACGCTTGCGGTTCTCTTCTTCGCACACTTCATCCTTGCCACCACAGATATCGCAGCCATCTTTCATACCAATTTGGTTTAAACCACCGCAGGAGCCAGCAATAGGCCTGCGCCCCATGATGACGCCAACCGCCATCGCCGTCATGATCAGTGCCATAAAGCCAAATACCAGTAGCCACATCGCCATATTAATCTCCCAATACTGCTTATCTTTACGTTATTTGCCTCACCTGCCGACATCAGCGGATCAGATAAGTGCCACACGGATAATGATCGTTACGTGATTATACCTCAGCTGGCCTAGCGTTATCAGCGCGGGGCTAATCGATTAACTAACTCTATCAGCTAAAAATTATCGATAACGAATCAACTGCACAAATAAAAATACGCAGGCTAATACACAAACGGGGCCAGCCAAAAGGCCAGCCCCGCTTATCACTACTATCGTTCTCATACCGATAGATTAGCCACCGAAATCATCCAATAGGATGTTTTCAGGCTCAACGCCCATATCAAGCAGTAGCTTAATAACGGAGGCGTTCATCATTGGCGGCCCACACATGTAATATTCACAATCTTCCGGCGCCGGATGGTCCTTCAGATAGTTTTCATATAAGACGTTATGGATAAAGCCAGTCGGCCCTTCCCAGTTGTCTTCTGGCTGCGGATCGGAAAGCGCCAAGTGCCATTTAAAGTTCGGGAACTCTTCTGCTAACTGGTCATACTCTTCGTTGTAGAAGGTTTCACGCCAGGAACGTGCGCCATACCAAAAAGAGATCTTACGGTCAGACTTCAAGCGCTTCAGCTGGTCAAAAATATGACTACGCATAGGCGCCATACCTGCACCACCACCGATAAAGATCATTTCGGCATCGGTATCACGGGCGAAGAATTCACCAAACGGCCCCATTACCGTGACCTTGTCGCCTTCTTTAAGATTAAAGACGAACGTAGACATCAGGCCAGGCGGATGGTCGGTACCAGGAGGCGGTGTAGCGATACGAATATTGAACTTAAGCATACCCTTTTCATCAGGGTAGTTCGCCATGGAGTATGCGCGAATCACTTCCTCATTGTTCTTATGGGAAATTTTGAACATGTCAAATTTATCCCAATCACCACGGTACTCTTCCTCAATATCAAAATCAGAGAATTTGATATCGTAAGGCGGTGCCACCAGCTGCACATAGCCACCCGCGCGGAAGGCGACTTCTTCACCTTCAGGCAGCTTTAGGTTCAGCTCTTTGATGAACGTGGCAACGTTGGGGTTAGCAATAACCTCACAATCCCACTTTTTCACACCAAAGACTTCTTCAGGCACTTCTACCTTCATGTCCTGTTTAACAGGCACCTGACAAGAGAGACGCCAGCCGTCTTTCTTCTCACGCATGGTAAAGTGTGATTCTTCGGTCGGCAGGATAGAGCCACCGCCCTCTTCCACGCGGCATTTGCACTGGGCGCAAGAGCCGCCACCGCCACACGCAGAAGAGAGAAAGATGCCGTTAGCAGCAAGCGTGTTTAGAAGCTTGCCACCGGCTTGGGTCGTTAACGTATGCTCGGGGTCGCCATTGACCTCAATGGTCACGTCCCCGCTACTCACGAGCTTGCTTCGCGCTGCCAAGATGATCGCCGTTAAGCTGATAACGATGACCGTGAACATGACAACACCGAGCAAGATGACAGTTGTATCAACCATGTCGGTTTCCTATTGCTGGAGGTTTCCTGTAACCCGGCGGTGCTATTAAGCACCGCCAGGAAAGCCGGCTCCGTTTAGAGCTGAATGCCAGAGAAGGACATAAAGCCCAACGACATCAGACCTACGGTGATGAAAGTAATGCCCAGCCCTTGCAGGCCACCCGGAACATCGCTGTACTTCAGCTTTTCACGGATACCCGCCAATGCAGTGATCGCTAGCGCCCAACCAGTACCAGCGCCAAAGCCGTACACCACGGCTTCACCGAAGTTATAGTTACGCTCAACCATGAACAGTACGCCACCTAGGATGGCGCAGTTAACGGTGATCAGCGGCAGGAAGACGCCCAACGCGTTGTAAAGCGCAGGCACGTACTTATCAAGGAACATTTCCATGATCTGTACGAGGGCAGCGATAACACCGATATAGGAAAGCAGGCCGAGGAACGAGAGATCAATATTCTCAGCGCCGCTAATACCGGTCCAGGTTAATGCACCTTCTTGAAGCAGGTAGGTGAATACCAGGTTGTTAACCGGAACCGTTACGGTCAGTACAACGATAACGGCGATACCCAGACCGAAGGCAGAAGAGACTTTCTTGGACACCGCCAAGAAAGTACACATGCCCAAGAAGAAGGCCAACGCCATGTTCTCAACGAAAACCGAAGCAACGAAAAGGCTCAGATAGTGTTCCATATTACACGGCCTCCTGTGGCTTGGTGTTTTGCTTCATCTTGAACTCGTTGTCTTCAACTTGCTCGGGATTAACCGCGCGAATCACCCAAATCATTAAGCCGATAATGAAGAAGGCCGACGGCGGCAGCAGCAACAAGCCGTTGGGCACATACCAACCACCGTCTTGCACAGTAGGCAGAATGGTAAAGCCAAATACGCTACCTGCACCCAGCAACTCACGGAAGAAACCAACCACCATCAGAACAAAGCCGTAGCCTATGCCATTGCCAACACCATCCAGGAACGACATACCTGGCGTGTTAGTCATCGCAAAGCCTTCGGCACGGCCCATGACGATACAGTTAGTAATGATCAGACCAACAAAGACCGAAAGCTGCTTAGACATCTCATAGGCATATGCTTTAAGAATCTGGTCAACCACGATAACCAGTGACGCGATAATCGTCATCTGTACGATGATACGAATCGAAGACGGAATGTGATTCCTGATCAACGATACAAACAGATTCGAAAAAGCCGTTACGAATATAACAGCCAGCGACATTACCAGCGAAACACTCATGCTGGTCGTTACCGCAAGTGCCGAACAGATCCCCAATATTTGCAGCGCAATAGGGTTGTTCTTAAAAATTGGCGCTGTTAAAACGCCCTTTGCATTTAAGTCCGCCATGATCAGGCCCCCTCAACGTCGTCGAAGTCGGTTTCGGTGTCTTCGGCGTCTTCCGGCTCAGTACCACTGCGGAATTTGGCTAAGTACGTACCGAATCCTTCTTCGCTTAACCAGAACTGCAGCATGTTAGTCACGCCATTACTGGTTAGCGTAGCGCCAGAAAGCGCATCTACTTCGTGTTCGCCACTAGCACCGCCTTTGGTCAGGTGGATCGCCGGTGTGAGGTTGCCCTCTTCATCGTAGATCTCTTTACCTTCCCACTGGGCTTGCCAACGCGGATTGTTAACTTCAGCACCTAAGCCCGGTGTTTCACTATGCTCGTAGTAAGTAATACTAACGATGGTATTACCATCACCTTCTACGGCTAGGAAGCCACGCATCAAGCCCCAAAGGCCTTGACCACGAATAGGTACAACAATCTGCTCCGGGTTATCTTCATCACCCACCAGATAAACAGTAGCGTAGTTTTCTACCCGTGACAGACCAGCGATATCACGACCGCCGGAAAGCGTGCGACCTGTTGCTGGATCCCGTGAGGCTTCGAAGCCATCGAAAGTATCGGGGTCAAACTCATCGGTATAGTCGCCGCTGTCCAATTCGACGACCCGAGCGATAATCTGCTCGCGAAAAGCCTCTTCAACGTCCATACCGGGCTCATAGAGTCTGGCAACGTTCAAGATATTGGTTTTACGGTCGAGTTCCTGATTAAGCTGTTGCATTGGACGCAGAGCGACCGCAGCAGTCGAGACAATGACAGAACACACGATACACAGTGAGAACGCCACGATCAGGATCTTCTTGATGGAGTTATTACCTTGTGCCATTAGGCAGTCTCCTCGGCCGGTACGCCAGTACGCTTGATACGGCGTTTAATATTGGCCTGAACGAAGAAATGATCAATCAGCGGTGCAAACAGGTTAGCAAATAGAATTGCCAACATGATGCCTTCTGGGAAGGCCGGATTCACAACGCGGATTAAAACGGTCATGACACCAATCAGCGCACCAAACACCAAGCGGCCTTGGTTCGTCATTGAGGCTGACACGGGGTCAGTCGCCATGAACACCATACCGAAGGCAAAGCCACCGATCACCAAGTGCCAATACCACGGCATGGCGAACATGGGGTTGGTTTCGGAGCCCAGCAGGTTAAACAGTGTGCTCGTGACCACCATACCGAGGAACACCCCGAGCATGATTCGCCAGGAAGCAATCCGGGTCCATAGCAGTACTGCTGCACCAATGAAGATGGCTAACGTAGAGACCTCACCCACTGAGCCGGGAATAAAGCCTAAGAAGGCATCCCACCATGTGAAGGTGCTGGTCAGCGCAGACATACCGTCTTGGAACGCAATTGAGAGTGCTGTCGCGCCAGTATAACCGTCAGCGGCTACCCATACTGCATCACCGGAAATCTGTGCCGGATAGGCAAAGTATAGGAATGCACGCCCAGTAAGTGCCGGGTTGAGGAAGTTTTTGCCGGTACCGCCAAAAATCTCCTTGCCGATAACCACACCAAAGGTGATACCTAAAGCGACTTGCCAAAGAGGGATAGTTGAAGGCAGAACCAGTGCAAACAGCACAGATGTTACAAAGAAACCTTCATTGACTTCATGGCCACGTTTGATGGCAAACAGCACTTCCCAGAAACCACCCACTACAAAGGTAACTAAGTAGATAGGTAAGAAATAGGTAGCACCTAAAACAAAGTTTGCCCACAGACTGTTGGCATCATGGCCTGACGCCAGGGTCATCATGATTGCTTCACGCCAGCCACCCATAGAGGCATAGCCCGCATCAATCGCGACATTCGCCTGCCAACCAGCATTCCACATACCGAACAGCATGGCTGGGAAGGTACATAGCCAAACCGTAATCATGATGCGTTTCAGGTCAATACCGTCACGCACATGCGCTGTCGTTTTAGCGACGCTAGGGGGCGAGTAAAAAATAGTATCTACCGCTTCAAACAACGGGTAGAACTTCTCGTACTTTCCGCCTTTGTGAAAGTGCGGCTCGAGATTCTCGAGTGTTCGTTGGATACCCATTATCAGGCCTCTTTCTCGATCATGGTGAGATTATCACGCAGGATGGGGCCATACTCGTATTTGCCGGGGCAAACATACGTGCACAGTGCCAGATCCTCTTCGTCCAGCTCAAGACACCCAAGCTGCATAGCAACCTCAATGTCGCCCACGATCAGCGAACGAAGCAGCTGAGTTGGCATAATATCCAGAGGCATAACTGTCTCATATACACCTACCGGCACCATGGCTCGCTCTGAACCATTAGTCGAGGTGGTGGGCGCATAATTCGTTAATCCCTTGATCTTGGAAATATAAATCCCCAACACCGAGTGGCGATTAGCACCTGGAGACATCCAACCCATAAACGTCCGCTTATTGCCTTCTTCCAGCAAGCTCACTTGGTTATGGAAACGCCCTAGATAATTGATTTTGCCTTCAGCGGCAAAGCCGGAGAAAACCGAGCCAGAAATTACACGCGTGTCTTCAGGTTTGATGACATCGCCAGCCAACAGTTCATCGGTGCTAGCACCTACACGTGTACGCAATAAACGGCCTTTCTCAGCACGTGGACCACCTACTGCCACCACGCGGCTCATGTCTAGCTTGCCTTCAACAAACAACTTACCAAACGCAATCACGTCCTGATAACCGATATGCCACACTTTTTTGTGTAACGCGACCGGAGACAGGTAGTGAATATGCGTACCGACAAGACCTGCCGGATGAGGACCTGCAAAGCTTTC
>JAMCRH010000063.1:0-285 GCA_023380515.1 Gammaproteobacteria bacterium
GTCCTTGGCACGCTAGCCGATATGTTCGCGTATAAAGCCTATGACAAAGGCCTCGAGTTTATTATTAATCTACCGGCGAATATCCCAACGATGCTGGTTGGTGACCCGCTGCGCTTGCAGCAAGTCCTGATTAACTTGGTGAGTAATGCCATTAAGTTTACCGAGGACGGTGAAATTAGTGTCGCCTGTACCCTACTCGATCGCAACGACGACAAAATTTGGTTACGCATTGAAGTCCGTGACACCGGCATTGGTATGAGCGAAGAGCAGCGCGCGCAGCTCTTT
>JAMCRH010000063.1:295-3791 GCA_023380515.1 Gammaproteobacteria bacterium
CTCACCGAATCAGGGGTCGAATTTCTTTATTGAACTCACCTTGCCGTTGCAAGACAGTCAGGACAGTTCGCACCATCACCTACTGATGCAACGATTAGCTGGTACGCGGGTGCTTGCTATCGACGACAACACCAGTACGCGTGAAATGCTTAAGGAAACTCTGCGTTCCTATGGCATGGACGCCCACACGTGTCACAGTGGCGAGCAAGCCATCCAGCTGGTGAAACAAGCTATTCAAGAAGACAAGCCCTTCCAGTTGCTGATCATTGACTGGCGTTTACCTGGCATGGACGGTCTCGAGCTCGTCGAACGCTTAAAGAAAAAGCTGTCGGCAGAGCAATTACCTAAGCTTATTTTAGCAACCGGCTACTATGCAGAAGAGCTTGCCGAGAAAGCCCGCGCCGCCGGTACCCACGACTTCATTACTAAGCCCTACACAACCGCAACGCTGGCACGTGCGATGCACACCGCACTCTCAGGCAACACCGCGCATGCAGAGCATTCAGTAACCAATGACAAGCGCGTGAACGACCGCATTACTGGGGCACCGATTCTCTTAGTCGAAGACAACGAAATTAACCAGCACGTTGCGCGCGAAATGCTTTCCGGCCATGGGTTTAAAATTGATATCGCCGAAAACGGTGCTGTTGCGGTTGAAAAAGTTAAACAGAAACAATACGCCCTTGTGCTGATGGATATTCAAATGCCAGTCATGGACGGCTATCGCGCTGCTGAGACCATTCGTCAGTTCTTTAGCTACCAGCAATTGCCAATACTAGCCATGACCGCGAATGCCATGAGTGGCGACGCTGAAAAATCACTTGCTGCGGGTATGCAGGGTCATATTCCGAAGCCAATTGACGAAGCGTTATTGCTCAGCCAAATTGAAAAATGGGCGATTCCCGGTCCTTATGACAACAGTCAAGAAGCGCCAGAGCCTCAGCCTGAACCGACTATTGTGCAGAAGCCGAAATATCCACAAATTAAAGGCATCGACATTGAACAGGCGCTGCAACGTTTGAACAATAATGCGGACTTGTACGTCAAGTTACTCACCCACTTAGTCAGCAGCTATCGTGGCTCGGCCATGAAGGTGTCGGAATTTATTACCCGCGGGCAAAGTGAAGAGGCGCGGCGTTATTTCCACTCGTTAAAAGGCGCTGCCGCTAACCTTGGGTTAGTTGCACTTGCTGAAAAAGCCTCAAATTTAGAGCACGCTGTGGTTGAAAGGAATATCGCTGCGGTTGCCGATCAAATTAGTGGTTTAGAAGCGCTACTTGATCATGCCGAGCAAGCAGCGCAAGATGTCTCTAGTCTTACCAACGAGTCAATGACGGACGAAACACTATGATTCGATTACTCTTTATGATCCCACTCCTGCTGTGCTTGTTATGGACCATTTATTTACAAATGAACGGTTACAAGCTCCAGCAGGGTAAGCAAGGTTATCTCTATATCTTAATTATTAGTGCCGTTATCGCCGGCTTTTATAGCCTCATGCTCATTCTGACGAATTAGCCGGCGAGCGCGAGTAAAATACCCGCAGCAACAGCCGAACCGAGCACTCCAGCAACGTTCGGCCCCATCGCATGCATCAACAAGAAGTTATGTTGGTCCGCTTTCAAACCTTCCTTGTTAACAACCCGAGCGGCCATTGGCACGGCCGAAACACCTGCAGCACCAACGAGCGGATTAATCGCCTGTTTGCTCACGAGGTTCATCAACTTCGCCATTAACACGCCGGCAGCAGTACCAATGGTGAAGGCCACTGCGCCAAGCAACAGAATGCCAAGCGTTTGTGTGGTCAAGAACGCCGACGCAGTCAGCTGAGCACCCACGGCCAGACCCAAGAAAATCGTGACCAAGTTGATCAACTCGTTCTGTGCAGTTTTACTCAAACGGTCAACCACACCACTTTCGTGCATTAAGTTACCAAGACAGAACATCCCCACTAACGGTGCTGCGGTTGGCAGCAGCAAGAGCGTCATCACTAAGACCATCAATGGAAAAAGGATCTTCGCCTTCTTTGACACCGGCTTGAGCTGAGTCATGCGAATTTGTCGTTCTTTTTTGGTCGTCAATAAGCGCATAACCGGCGGCTGCAACACTGGTACGAGAGCCATATACGAGTATGCTGCCACAGCAATCGCACCAAGCAGTTCAGGCGCTAACTGCGACGCGAGGTAAATGGCTGTTGGACCATCCGCACCACCAATAATCGCAATGGCAGCAGCTTGTTGAATGGTAAATTCAATACCCGGCACCCAATTCAAGGCAACCGCGCCCAACAACGTCGCAAAAATACCAAACTGCGCCGCCGCACCAAGCAACAACATTCTTGGATTGGCGAGCAAGGCACTGAAATCCGTCATTGCCCCCACACCTAAAAAGATCAGGAGCGGGAACAGGCCGGTGGCAATGCCCATCTCATACAACAAGTACAGCACCCCACCTGGTTCATTCATGCCGGCCAGAGGTATGTTGGCAAGTACGGCACCAAAGCCAATCGGTAATAAAAGAAGTGGCTCAAATTTGTGGACGATGGCCAAGTAGACCAACAACAAACCGACCACAATCATGAGAATTGCGCCCCACGACAAGCTCGCTAAGCCGGTGGTCTGCCACAAGGTTACCAATGTCTCCATAAATTTATGCGTTCCCTTCAATGGTTAAGAGCACGTCACCAGAGATTACGCTGTCACCTTCTCGGGCATTTAACTCAACAATGGTACCGTCACGATCGGCACGGACTTCGGTTTCCATTTTCATCGCTTCGAGAATCACCACCACATCACCCGCCTTGACGGTGTCACCGGCTTTGACTTGGTACTTCCATAAGTTACCCGACAATGGCGCATGTAAAGCGTGCGCATTGCCACTGGCAGGCTTCGCAGCCGGTGCCTGTGCTGGACCTGCATCCGCAGCAGGTTGTGGCTTCTGCGTTGCGCTCGAGGCTTGCAAGCTGCCATCTGGCCCTACTTCCACCGAGAAGCACTCACCTGAGATACACACATCGTAGCGTTCGATGCTGTTATCTCCGGTTTCTGCTTTGCGCACCGGTGTTGCGTTTTCAATGCTTGGTGCAGGTTCAAAAGCGTCTGGGTTGTCGCGGTTTTTTAAGAACTTTAAGCCGATTTGCGGAAACAACGCATAGGTCAGTACATCGTCGATCTTATCGGTTGCCAAGCGGATTTTGTCTTTCTTCGCTTTTTCTTCGAGGTCTTTGGTGAGTTCGTCCATTTCATCGGCAATTAAGTCAGCCGGACGACAGGTAATGGCCTCTGCATCGCCCAGAACCGTCTTCTGCAGCTCTGCATTCACTGGCGCTGCGGTTGCTCCATACTCGCCTTTTAAAACGCCTGCTGTCTCTTTCGAGACCGATTTATAGCGTTCACCGGTAAGCACGTTCAGAACTGCCTGAGTACCAACAATCTGCGAGGTTGGGGTCACCAATGGAATGTAACCCAAATCTTCACGTACCCGCGGAATTTCTTCC
>JAMCRH010000064.1 GCA_023380515.1 Gammaproteobacteria bacterium
AACGTAAACATCAAACCGATGCTTTTTACTGGCGATTTGCGTGCTCGGAGTTTGCCCAGCTAGGAAAGGCGCTTTGGCTGGGCGTTTAACCACGACCCGATGCTTAGCCAACGCGAGCGCGGCTGGTAATAAGCCGTCGGCGTCTAAATCAGCGCCGACAAGGTGCTGAAGAATCTGCATGTCCTTCTTTACTGCGGCAGACTTTTCCCGCTCTGGGAACATCGGGTCAAGATAAACCGCATCAATGGCCAGTGCCTCTAGGTCAGCCGGAATCACGCTATGTTCGAGTAATGAACCGCGTGGCAACACATGCACGTTTTGCGCCCACAGTACTTTTTCTTGGCTTTGCTGGTACTGCTGCAAGTGTAAAACCGCTTGGTCGAGCAGTGCGTGAATCGCTGGATGTCGCTCAAGCAAATACACTTCACATCCGGCATGGGCTAGCATTAAACCGTCACGGCCAAGCCCTGCTGTTGCGTCGAGAACGCGTGGTCGAATACCGCGACCAACCCCTAAAGCACGCACGACAGCTTCCTGTTTACCGCCACCGAGCTGTTGTCGCCAGGCTTGACGGCCGCGGGTGTAGTCGAGTTGCAGCGGTTGGTAATGAGGGCGGGTAGCCCAACGCAGCTGCAGGCCTTCGCGAGTAAGCTCGAGAATAAAGTCGTGCGAAGTGGCTTCATTGCTGAGCTGATATTGCGCAGCAAGTTGGGCTGCTGCGGCTTGTAGCTCGGGCTCGGCAGCGATGAGTGCAACCGAACTCACCGACGATACTCCATCAGTTTGTGCGGGATACCGTCCTCTAAATATTCATCGCCAATGGCCACAAAGCCTAAAGAACCGTAGAAATCCAACAGATAAGTTTGCGCATTCAGCTCAATCGGTTGCTCTGGTGCGCGTGCCAAGATCTCGGTCATAGCGCGTTCCATAAGTATACGACCATAGCTTTTACCACGGCCACGTTGGTGCACTACGACTCGGCCAATTTCAGAGGTTTCATGCCCAGGACAATGCAAGCGCGCATAAGCCACTAGCCCCTCGTCGTCGTACCCACATAAATGCAGCCAGTTTGCGTCAGTGCCGTCGATGTCATGGTAAGGACAGTTTTGTTCGACAATGAAAATATCCTGACGTAAGCGCAAGATGTCATGCAGCTGACGAGTATTTAGCTCATCAAAGGTTGAAGCGCGAAAACGAAGCATAAATTACCTCCGTGGTAATGGCACAAAAAACGCGAGTAACTCACCTACTTTATTACGAGTTGCACCGTTTTGACTAATAAAGCGATGGACTTGCAGCATGGTTAACTCTGCGTACTCATAAAAAATCCGCGCGGTTTCCGTGTCGTGATTGCTAATCAGGACGGGAATGCCCCGTTTTTTGGCGGCGTGGGTCGCTTTTTGAGCGAGTATCAGACCGAAACCATTTCCGGCATAGCTAGTGAAATTTGCCGTTGGGCTGAGTGGCAAATAGGGAGGGTCACAATAGATCACGTGCCCTTTGCGAGCACGACGAAAGCTGTTTTGGAACGGCTCGCAGGTGAAAGTTGCTTTGCGTGACTTCTCGGCGAAAAACTCTAATTCAGCTTCAGGAAAATAGGGTGCACGGTAACGTCCAAATGGGACGTTAAATGCACCTTTGCTGTTATAGCGACATAAACCATTGTAGCCATGGCGATTCAAATACAGAAACAATAGGGACCTTAAGTACGGGTCCTGACTCTGATTAAACTGTTCGCGCAAACTGTAATAAGCGCTTTCCTGATTGTTGGCGGCGACGAAAAAGCGCCGAGCGTCTTCAATATACGTCTTCGGCCGTCGCTTTAAAATTTTATACAGGTTGATTAAATCAGGGTTGATATCGTTTAACAGGTACTGATCGTAGTCGGTGTTTAAAAACACCGAGCCCGCCCCGACGAAGGGTTCAATAAGCTTATCACCGGCAGGCAGCAAACGCCGGATGGGTTCAACTAAGGTGTATTTTCCGCCAGCCCATTTCAGGAAAGCGCGTTGCTTTTTCATAAATTAAAGAATCGCCACTAATTGCTGCTGGGTGATGTTGTCAACGATGGCTGCAGCACCAATTTCGGTGGGCAGAATAAAGCGAATTTTGCCTGCTTTGACCTTTTTATCACGAGACATTAATGCGATCCAATCGTCTGTCGTCATGGTTGCCGGTGGCGTGAGTGGTAAACCGCTACGCTGCAGTAACTGAGTAATACGTGTGCCTGCATCAGCTTGAAGATGCCCGGTTTCGACATCCAGACGCGTTGCCAGCAGCATGCCTGCCGCAACCGCTTCGCCATGTAACCAACTTTGGTAGCCCGTCGCTGATTCGATGGCATGGCCGAAGGTGTGACCCAAGTTGAGTAAGGCTCTTACGCCCTGCTCAGTTTCATCAGCGGCGACGACATCTGCTTTTATTTCACAACTACGGCGAATCGCGTAAATCAGTGCGTCAGCATCTCGCGCGAGCACTGCGCTGAGGTTCGCTTCTAACCATTCGAAAAACGTAACGTCGGCCATAATGCCATACTTAATGACTTCTGCTAGGCCGGCTAAGAATTCGCGTTCAGGTAATGTTGTAAGCGTTTCTATGTCGATAAGCACAGCATTTGGCTGGTGAAATGCACCCACGAGGTTTTTACCGCCGGGGTGATTAATCGCTGTTTTGCCCCCCAACCGAAGGTCGACTTGCGCGAGCAAGGTGGTTGGCACTTGCACAAAGGGTACTCCGCGTTGCCAAGTCGCAGCAATAAAACCAGCTAAATCACCAACGACACCGCCACCGAGGGCGACAATTATGCAATCACGACTGACGTTCTTTTCGATTAAGCTATCAATAATCGAGCGAAATGAGTCGAGTGATTTAAACTGTTCGCCGTCTTCCATAAGGGCAACGTCATCGACCTGATGGTTGAGACCTGCAGCACGAATGTTCGCTTGGGCAGTCGCCAGATAATGTTCAGCAACCGTTGGATTGCTAATAATGAAAACGCGACGGCTAGTTGCGGGGAAGGTTTCGACCAGTAAAGCGCCAAGCTGAGCTAAGGAGTTGGCGCCAATTTTTATGGGGTAACGGCGAGAGCCGAGTTCAACATAAATACGTTGCTCGCCGTGCGACATGATTATTCCCCTAATTGTTCAATAATTTGATTCACGACTAATTTTGCACTTTGTTCGTCAGTTTCGATAGTGATATCGGCGATCTCGGCATAAAGAGGATCGCGAATTTCAGCTAAAGTTTCGAGAACTTCTCTTGGGTTGTCAGCTTCAGCAATGAGCGGCCGGCGTTTGTCTCGTTGTGTGCGGGCAACCTGCTTATCAATCGTTGTCTTAAGATAAACGACAACGCCTCGTGCCGACAAGCGTAGGCGATTTTCTTTGCTCAAAATTGAGCCACCACCAGTCGCTAAGACAATTCCAGTATTCTCGGTCAGCTCTTCAATCACTTTCTCTTCCCGATCGCGAAACCCTTCTTCACCTTCTAGCTCAAACACCCAACTGATGTCTGCACCTGTGCGGCGTTCAATCTCACTGTCCGAGTCAAAGAACTCTAGGTGGAGGGATTTGGCGAGTTGTCGCCCGATGGTACTTTTACCGGCCCCCATGGGACCAATTAGGAATATGTTACGCTTCTCAGCCATAGCTTATGTACGTCACTTCTTAGAATACTTAAGTTAAATTCGTTCGTTGAGTGTCTATCCACCCCTGTGCCCCGAAAAAAGACAGGCGATTATCGCAATTTGTCTGACGTATGGCAACCAATCACACGGCCGTCATATTGGAGGGAGCCAAATGATGTGCTGTCTTGGCATTGCTTTGACGTTGGGATCAGGGCTCGGAGTAGCACAGTCGATGGCGCAAGGTGTCTTGCTAGATTGCACGGCGGTCGAGGTGTGGTTAGGTGTATGGATGATACTTGGTAGTGCGTCAAGTTGTGCTGCGAGGGCATGAAGCTCTTCTTCGTGCTCCTGCCTATCGCGAATTCGTGGATGCGGTGTTAAACGAACAGATAGCTGCAGGCGTTGGCCGTCGATTGGTAAAATTTGTGCATGTAACGGCGACCAGTCTGTTTCGTTTAGCATGCTTAGCCAAAGCGTAAAGCTTGCCAAGCTACCCATAAGTTGTATTTCGATTTCATGTTCAAATGCGTGAAAAAACTGAATCTGTAGCTGACTGCGTTCAAGTAGCAGCAGTCCAGGTAGAGGCTGAGCAGGCATTGTTGGCGCTGATATTGCTGGCGGCAGAAAACTGGTAGGCCGCTCGACCGCAGAGACAGCAGCAAACGGTCTGAACAAAGCCACGAAGGTCACAAAACCAGCGGTAAAGATGGTCAGCCAAATCATCCGAGTTGAACGATGCCCATAAACAAACTTCTGCAAAAAATCACTCATGTGGAAAACCTCGCCGAAACTCTAATTTGGTTAGGGGCAGCTGCTGATCAACCTGCTGGAAAGTCGTTTGCGTCGGATACCAAGATGGCAAAGCCAACGAAGACATGTGTTGCTGGCTTTGTGCTAGCGGCATCGTTAACTCGATAGCAACGCGCTCCGCTTGAAAATCAAATGCGACGAGAACCTCGGCTGTAAATGCGAGTTGCGACAAATGTTCCAGCCAGTGCAGCAAATCGAGAGGACGCGAGTCCTGGCCGAGGCTCGGCGCCGTTGCAGGCACGGAGGCTTGCATGGTCGCCATTTGGTCGGGGCTACTCAAGAGATTAGGTAATCCATATACCACTATACATAAGAGCGCTGTTAAGCCGCTAAAGCAAAGTGTGTCGAACCGCGCTGTACGGCGTTTTTGTGCCAAACGCTCAGACCAACTCAGTGTTAAGTTGGGTAAATTGAAATCACGCATCAGCAATGCTCCAGACCTTGAAGGGCTATCCACATCGCCAACATCACAGCTGGGCTCCATTCGTTCAATTCACCGTCGACACGGGCGCTCACCTCAGCGACTAAAGTGGCGTTTATCTCGGTATGACGGCTGACAAAATCACTGGATGACAGCATTGCCAGCATAGGCAGGGTTGGTAGAGTGTTCTCTAGATGAGACTGAAACAGACGATAATCCTGTTGCTGCAGGTAGTAAACTTCTGGATTTGTTGTCTCATCGGCAATACTCCAGTACGGCGTATTAACGCCACGTTGTGCAAGTCGCATAGCACCTAGATGTTCAATTTCTTTGTCATTGGCATTGGGTGGAAGGGGAAGAGGAAAGTTGGCGAAGGGCAGCAGTGCTGAAAGTGCTGCTGAGGGCAGGTGTTTTTTTAATAAACCATTGGAACTATCGCATTCTATAGCACTCTTAGAGGGGTGTGAGAGTGTTAACCCTGTCGTCGCTGACGTGGTCGATGTGGACGACCAAATTGCGCAGATTTGCCAAAAGTCTTTGCAGTTGTGCAGCGCGACGAGGGTTGCCCCAGCTTGAACTTGGTTGTGATGGTCTTTCGTTAGGCGCTGAACGTCCGGATCGCAAACATAGCCCAAGATCAGATTCGGTTGCTGGGTTCGCCGGCGATACGGCAGTAATTTCGTTATTTTTTTGTTCATGACCGACACATTTCCCTATGTCATTTCGTTAAGATCGCACGAAGATTTATCTAAGCGGTTAAATTTAGCGCATAATGTCTTTATAATCCGATGTCCTTTAGTAAGTGATTGGCTAATTTGTGATTCGATTTCTTAAGTACCTCATCATAACCCTCGTGGTGTTAACCTTGCTTGGCGTCGGTACTGTCGCTGGGCTCTACTGGTATGTGAAGGACGAACTACCCAGTGTTGAAACCTTGCGTGATGTTCGCTTTCAAACACCAATGCAGGTGTACAGTGCTGATGGACGGCTAATCTCCCAGTTTGGGGAACAACGACGTATTCCGTTAACACTGGACGAAATTCCGCAACAGATGATAGATGCAATTCTGGCGACAGAGGACTCTCGTTTCTATAGTCACCGCGGGATTGACCCAATTGGCGTGATGCGGGCTTTTCGAGTCTTAGTGACAACCGGTGAAATCCGCGAAGGTGCAAGTACCATCACGATGCAGCTGGCGCGAAACTTCTTCTTGACCCGTGAACGTGCGTGGATGCGGAAGATCAAAGAATCGTTTATTGCCCTGCACATTGAGCAATTACTGACAAAAGATGAAATTCTCGAACTTTACTTAAACAAGCTCGAGCTCGGTCATCGCGCCTTTGGTGTTGGCGCCGCAGCGCAGGTCTATTATGGCCGCGATATTCATGAGCTGACGTTAGCCGAAATTGCAACGCTTGCGGGCATGCCGCAAGGACCATCGATTCTGAACCCAATTAGCAACCCACAAGCTTCTGTACAGCGCCGGCGCATCGTTTTGCTGCGCATGTTGGATGAAGGCTATATTAGCCGTGCTGAGTACGACGCGGCATTTAACGCCCCCGTCACAGCGCGTTATCACACTGCAGAAATTGAAGTGAGTGCACCTTACCTGGCGGAAATGGTGCGCTTGAGTATGATCGAACGATTTGGAGTCGACGAAGCCTATAACGGTGGTTATCGAGTTTTCAC
>JAMCRH010000065.1 GCA_023380515.1 Gammaproteobacteria bacterium
GGCGAACGTACGGAATGGGAAAACAACCGCGTAGAACACGACGCACAGTGCCACGATGTACCAATACGATGCGCTAAATTTGTAGAGCGATTTCAGTTCAATTTTTTCCGCCGCTTGGCTGTGGCCAATGTGGTAACGGCCTTCCGCCCGCTTTTCCGCCATCCAGTACAGCAATGCCGCGGACACAGAAATACCAGCGGCTGCCGTTGCTAGCCACAATGGGTCTTGCCAGTTCAGGTAAAGCGGGCTTGCAAACGATGTTGACCAGTCGGCTGAGGCTGAGCCTAAACGAGAAATGGAAAGGTTAATGCCAAACGCGAAGCTCAGTTCTTTACCTTTAAACCATTTCGCTAACACCGTAGTGGCCGCAACAATGAGTGGTTCAGCGCCGATTCCGAGTAAAAAACGGCCGGCGAAAATTACTTCATAATGCGGTGTGGCGGCAGTTAAGAATGCAGCAAACAAACAGATAAGCGCGAATACAGTAATGGCTTTCTTGGTGCCGAAACGGTCAATGATGTAACCACCTATTAAGAGTACGCACAGCGCGGCGACGTTATAAGCGGTCGAAAGGAGGCCAATTTGCTGGTAGCTAAAATCGAGCTGTGTACGCATGAGGTCGATGACCGGCCACATGGAGTCGTACACATAGTAATTGCCGAACATGGCAAGGCTTACAAACAGTAAGACGAGCCAACGATAAAACGGTGTCGGTTCGGGTAGGTGATCCTGATAATGGGTCTGTTGCATCAGCGCATTCTCATTCATTGTTATTATGCGATTCATTATGCCTGAGCAAACAATAAGATGGAATTCCGGCTACGGTCCGCTCGGGTAAGCGCAATGGCTTCCGAGCACTAATGGTTTGGGGTAGACTAAAGGCTGTGCCGAGGAGACTATGATGAAAAAAATTTGGTTGCCAGTGACGTTAGTGACGCTAATTGCGGTTGTGAGTTTAAGCGGTTGTGGCCGAGCGCCCGAAGTGCCCAGCGAGACGTCGCATGCGTCTACTCCAGACGTGGTGTTTGAACTCATTGTTGCGCATATTAACGACACGCACTCAGCGTTCGACCCAGTCCCGGCAAGCTTCCGTGCCGAAGAGCTGACGGTATTCAATGAGTTTGGTGGCCATCCTCGTATTCTTGAGCAAGCGAATGCTTATCGGGCACAAGCGCAAGCCGAAAACACTGCTATGTTGTTTTTGCACGGTGGCGACGCATGGCAAGGTTCCGCCTACTTCAAAATCAACGAAGGTCGCATGAATGCAGATATTCTCAGTCGCATGAACCTCGATGCTATGGCGCTAGGTAACCATGAGTTCGACTTAACCAATGCGTTACTGAATGAGTTCCTCGACACCATCAATTTCCCAGTATTGGCGGCGAATATTGATGCTAGCTTAGACCCCGACCTGAAAGATCAGAGCAACCTGCGTCCTTATGTGCTGTTTGCCTTTGATGGTTACGAGAAAATCCAGCTGCACGAGTTTGCTGACCTGCAAGATCTCGACGAGCGCTACCATGTGGTTGGCGTTTTTGGCCTAGCTCTTGAAGATATGCCGAATATTTCGCCTGACACTGGACAGGTTCAGTTCTTTAGTGTGGTTGAGTCGGCCCAAGCCATGGTTGATGAGTTTGCAGACCATGGTGTTTTTAATGTCATCGCTGTCACCCATCTCGGCCACGCAGTCGATGTGCATGTTGCTGAAAACGTCAACGGCATTGATGCCATTGTTGGTGGTCATTCGCACTCTTTACTCGGTGACTTTACTGAGCTTGGTTTAGGGTATGCCGGCGATTACGCACAGTGGGTGGTAAACCCAAATCAACTGGATGCAACCTGTATTGTTCAAGCCGGTGAATACGCGCAAGCGATCGGTAATGTGCGGTTAAAATTCGATGCCTTAGGCCAATTACAATACTGTAATGGTCACAATATATTGCTAAGCAACGATGAGTTTTATCAGAGTTCTGCGCGCAGTAACGATGTGCGCTTAAGCGGTCAGCAGCATAGCCAAGTGCTCGACTTCATTCATCGACACCCTAAAATTACTGTCGCCGCCGAACATCTTGAATTGCGAGCGCATATTGACGAGGTTTATAAGCCGCACGTTGAGCAAGCGTATGGGCAAGTGATTGGCATGTTGCCAGCACCGTTACAGCACGTGCGCCGACCTGGCGACGGTGATAGCAATCAGCATGGCTCACAAGTGGCGCCGTTAGTTGCTTTAGCTCAGTATGAGTGGGTTAACCAAGCTTGGGTGCAGGAAATTACTGGTGTAAGCCCGGACTTTGCGCTGGTTGGCGCCGGTGGTATTCGTCAAAGCCTAGCCGAAGGCGAATTACGCGAAGGAGACATTAGCCTTGAGCTTCTGCCGTTTGCAAATTTCCTCGCCATTGTACCGCTGACCGGTTCGCAGGTTCTCGACTTACTTCATGAAGCCATTGTTGCAACATTACCGGAAGGGGCTCATGCGGGTAAATTCCCCTACGGTGGAAACTTCCGCTACACCTTTGTGGAAACAGCAGCCGGACAAGATGGCGAAGTAACCCAAGCAGAAGTTAACCGTGGCACATGGTTCACACCAGACTGGCAGCCACTCGATCAGGCAGCAACTTACCAAGTGGTTATGAATAGTTACAATGCAACCGGTAACGATGGCTGGACAACTTTGTACCAAGCGCAGTCGGAAATCAGTGGTCGTATTGACTTAGCCTACGTGCACGGCGAACTGCAAGTATTCCCCGTACAACGAATTACCCGTACAGACGGTCGTTTACAAGTGCAATATGCGGAAGACGTGCTGAGTTGTTCAGCAGAATTTGTCAGCTGCAACACGGACGCGCTTGCGGTGATCGAATTTATTCGAGATGTGTATGTGCCTGCACTCGGTGCAGTGATGCCGGTAAAATATCCAATGGTGACATTAAAATTAATGGAATAAATTAAAACCTTCTGCGT
>JAMCRH010000066.1 GCA_023380515.1 Gammaproteobacteria bacterium
ATCAACTAGGACCAGTGGTGCGAATAGCTCATTATGGCTGACTCAAATTGAGTACAAGCCGGATATACTTTAGCAATCAATCTATCTTACTATTCAACTGTTGCAATATAGGGGAAGCCCATATACTCGCCCTGACAGCAGGGTCAGGTATTATTTTGGTTTCGGGCTTGGACACAGTCATCTCCAAAGTCACCCTGATTTATATGTTAACTCAAAATCAGGTTGGTGCATGCTTAGGTTCACACACAGGGATAATTTAATCTACTCAATAAGTTTATTGACTTCCGATAAATTCAATAAATGCATTTCGATTATTCATCTCTTTAAAGAGACGAATACTATACTCCTTAACCTGTTCATCATCAAATTTTACATGAATAACAAATACATTACCTTCTGAATTAAAGCCCAATCTACTTACCCAGTCGTGTTTTTGTTCTACTTTGAAAATACTTTTTTTCGGCAGTTTGACTCTGCCCTCATCTACGCCGTTTACGATCAATGTGTCATCTGATAATTCTACTGAATTAAAAATTGAAGGAATTAATTCGGAAAAATAAAAAAATGAAATCGGGACTAAAATCAATAGAAAATAAGGAATCAAGGAATCATTGTTGCCAGATAAAACGAAATAAAGCAGCAAAGGACTGGTAAAACCACAAGTGAATAACATACTAAAAAAATGGTTCCGTCTATCTTTTGGAGACATTGTTACAAGTAATAAGTTTTCTTTCATTTTTTATAATCCCTTTTCGACGATTTTAATATAAGTTTATCGATAAACCTACGCGAGGACGTCAGAATCGCACATGCAAAACAACTTTGCGTGCTATTTTTTATCCTTGAAAAAAATTTAAATATTTTCGTAAAGATTATTTAGCAACTTGTGAGTTCTGCCAAATATGTAAAATATTGTTCTTTCAGCCAGTCTGCGAACCCTATACTTAGATAACTCTAGTTTATATTGGAAAGCATACAGTTTGTCGGACTAATTCGCCTGGACGGCCAGTATAAACTACTCTACACCGATACTCTTGATTCCACGCAATATCCACCCATGAATTATCCGCTGGCGTTGTACTAGTATTGTTTGCAATACTTCCGCCACCTTCGTTTTCAGACTCATCATTAAGCTCGATCGCACAATTTGCTAATGCCGCTTGAGTGGTACTGAATGATGTCTTGCAGTAGTCTACTCTATCAATAAACTCTATATGAGAAAGAGAGTAAACGGCAAGAGTCGGTAAACATGTGGCGCCAAAATTCGTGGTTGATAAGAAGCAACCAGCTATAGCCGCAAAAAACGCTACGCTATTATCGTACTTTGCTTTTTGGGCACACCGCTCAAGCGTTGAAAAACCATCAAAAGGGACTTCTCTTTGTAATTCTATGGATTGACAGTAAGGTGTAGATTGAGAGCTTGTAATAGAGTTAATCCCTATGTCTGGCGGGCACGGCATACCAATAGGAACAGGAGTGTGGCAAAACGGATCTGTAGGACCCAAAGTATTGTCAATATAAGGATAATGTTGAGCAAACTTCGAAATTAAGTGACTCGCTACCGAGGAGAGGTTCATAGAATTCTCAACGCCGAAAAGTCCGTAATTCAAGGTATCAGTGTCTGAATTATAAAAAACTAAATCGTTACTTTCAGTATCTACAAGGAAGAAACTGTCGTCATCAAAGCTGACTGTTAGTGTGTCATTTTCATTATTGCCTCTAATGACTAACCAATTTCCAGCTTGGTCTGAAACTGTAAATCTAAACTGTCCTTGATTATCAATCCATGAGACGCCATAAGGTGACACGTCCATATTTTGTTGAAAAGCGATGGAATTATTTGAGAATAAGAAAGCACATATTATTATAAAGTAAAAAGTCCGTTTCATTTAAATATCCCTTTAAAAGGTTAATTGTAAAAACCCTAGATTAGTGATTTGATTATATATTCCACGCAAATCCTATTGAGCCTATTATAAATAACCCACGAAGTCAAATAGATTTATTTTTTAATGGCGTTCTTCGTCCATCTTTTTTCATATCAACTAAAACTTGTGGGAAATTTCATGACAGTTCAAGGGCTAATGAGCATGTATATTTCTGAAATGAATATAGAGTCGAACGATGAATCTTAAGTTTCTTACTCTACCACTTACCATTTCAATCCAGCACTGCTTATTCTGGTTGGTAAGCCTCTTATCGTTTTGAGAGCGCTTACTTAAGTGCTCCGTCATTCATGCACGGAAGCCATTTGAATCCAGGGCCAGAGCGTGAACGTTTTTTACCATCTTATGGCTTAGGCAAATGACCGGTTTGACGATCTGAATTACCTGTGATCATATACCCCTTTTTCGGGAGGTAACTCATGTACGATGAATCCTTCACGAGTCACTTTGGCGCATTAACAGACGCACGTCAATCAGCAAAGGTCACCTATCCCTTTGAGGATATCTTGTTTATTACGCTGTGTGCTGTCACGGCTGGAGACGAGGGTTGGAGTCGTTGCCAAAGAGCGCTCAAAAGGAAGCGTCCCGGCCAAGTAGAAGCGTGCATGGATGAAAGCTGATTATCTGGAGGCCTTGTTAACCGGAGGATTCAGCGAGATGCTCAATTAGTGAACCCTCATGCGGTTACCCTGGGTGATGACCCCACCAGCCACACCCCGGCACACATTACCCCAACTACGGCTGCTCCCTTCCGGGCCTGACCGGGTTCGCTGGTTCATGTTGCGAGGGGACCAATGGGGTCACCGCCGCGCATTATGCTTGAAAGCAGGCATAAACTCAACCTAACTCAAGCAATCTGCGCCTAACTGGCGAATAAGTCACCAGTCCTTACTTGTCTTCGATAAATTCGACCACTTCTAAGCCGAAACCTGACAGCGCTGAGTACTTCCGTGGCGAGCTCAATAAGCGCATTTGGTGGACACCGAGGTCCGCCAGAATTTGCGAGCCAACACCGACATTGCGCGACTCTTTGCTCTTCGTCGCCGAACGCTGCACTTCGCCTTTATCTTCTTGCTCAAAGAAACGGACTTGCTCAATTAAGTCTTGTGGGCTTTGCTGTTTGCTCAACATCACAAACACACCGCCTTCTTCAGCGATTTTTCGCATGGCACGGTACACCGGCCAACTGCGGCGGCTCGCCCGCTCGGTTGCTAGTAAGTCGTTAAAGGTGTCTTGCAAGTGTACCCGTACTAAAGTCGGTTGGTCTCCCTGCACTTCGCCACTGACAAGCGCAAAGTGCACTTGACCATCGACGGTGTCTTGATACGTGACTAAGTCAAATTCACCGTACGCGGTTGGCAGTTTACATTGGGCCACGCGCTCAACGGTGTGCTCTTTCATTGACCGGTATTCAATTAAATCGGCAATCGTGCCAATTTTTAAATCGTGTTCCGCGGCAAACTTCTCGAGGTCAGGACGACGCGCCATGGTGCCATCTTCATTGAGAATTTCGACAATCACTGCGGCTGGCTCATAGCCTGCCATGCGCGCTAAATCACAACCTGCTTCCGTATGCCCTGCGCGGTTTAGTACGCCGCCTTGGCGGGCTTTCAAAGGGAAAATATGCCCTGGCATCACCAAGTCGGTTGGTTTCGCATCGGCAGCGACAGCCGCCAACACGGTTTTCGCCCGATCACTGGCCGAAATACCCGTCGTGACGCCATGCGCCGCTTCAATCGATACGGTAAAATTGGTCGCATACGGTGAATTGTTTTGCCCAACCATGAGCGGCAAACGCAACTGTTGGCAACGCTCTTCGGTCAGCGTCAAACAAATCAGGCCACGGCCATATCGCGCCATAAAATTAATCGCTTCAGGTGTAACACACTCGGCGGCCATAATCAGGTCGCCTTCGTTCTCGCGATCTTCATCATCCATGAGAATGACCATCTTGCCCGCTTTCATATCGGCAATAATTTCGGCCGTACTATTCAAACTCGACATGCTACTTCACCCTCATTTAGCTAGTGCGCCGTCGGGGCGCATGGTAATTTTTAAATCTGGTCCCACTTGCTGACAAGCCACAACTTGCCATTGTTTCACTGCAGCCATTTTAGTTGGCCCAGTCATGGTTAATAACTCTTTTGCGCCACTGCCTAAAAATTTCGGTGCTTGATATAAAATCAGCTCATCCACTAAGTTGGCATCTAACAAAGCCCCTGCCAATCGCGCACCACTTTCGACCCAAACCGACAGAATATTCGCTGCTGCAAGCTTTTCTAGCAGCGCAGGCAAAGACACTTTGCCATCCGCGCCTGCGGCAACAATGATTTCCTGCGCATGCGCTGGCAAAGCCACACCAAGCGCCTGAGTACGTACGACCCAAACTGGGTTTTGGTCTTGAAAAATGCGTGCCTGTGGCGAAATTTCGCCACGATGATCAATAATCACGCGCAAAGGTTGGCGCACGTGCTTCGGCGCAACGCCGGTTTGCGGCGCAAAGGCCTGCATCGATTTCTTCAACGCCGGGGCTAGCTGTTCACTACCGCGCAATTTTTCAGCCTGCGGCTGCTCTTGAAAATACAACACATCCTCAGGAAACTCTTCTACGCGTACATTTAAGCTTGGATCATCTGCTAACACCGTACCCGCACCAGACAAAATCGCTCCTGCCTGAGCACGGCCAACCTGCACGTCACGGCGCGCTTCGGCGCTCGTGATCCATTTACTCTCACCGGAAGCCAATGCGGTTTTGCCATCCATGGAAGCGGCCAGCTTCACCTGCACCAATGGGCGATTTTTTGTCACACGGGTAAAAAACGCCGCAGAAACAGCAAACGCTTCATCACTTAAAAGACCCACATCCACCTGAATGCCAGCATGACGCAGCAATTCAATGCCGCGGCCAGAAACCACCGGAAATGGGTCTTGCATCGCCACCACGACACGGCCGACCGCTGCTTTTAGCAAGGCTTCCGCGCAAGGCGGTGTGCGTCCATGATGACTGCACGGCTCTAAGGTCACATACGCAGTAGCGCCACGTGCCCGCTCACCGGCTGCCCGCAACGCAAAGACTTCCGCATGGGGGCCGCCCGCGCGTTCATGAAAACCGGCGCCGACAATGCAGTCACGCCACTGCTGCGGACCCGCTGATAAATCAACCTGCTCGGCAGCGACAATCACACAACCAACATTTGGATTCGGATGCGTGGTAAAACGCCCTCGGGCGGCAAGCTCGAGGGCGTATTGCATAAAGAATTGATCAGCTGGCGTAAACGGCATGTTAGTCATCTAAACGCGCAATTTCCTCACCGAACTCACGAATATCCTCAAACGAGCGATACACCGAGGCAAACCGAATGTAGGCGACTTTATCGAGCTGCTTCAATTGGTCCATGACCAACGAACCAATCAGTTTGCTCGACACTTCACGCTCACCAGTCGCCCGCAGTTTCGACTTAATTCGGTTAATCGTTTGTTCCATGGCTTCGAGACTTACAGGCCGCTTCTCGAGCGAGCGCAGCAAGCCTGCACGCAGTTTATCTTCATTAAAGGGTTCGCGGGCGCCATTGCTTTTAATCACCCGCGGCATCACTAATTCAGCACTTTCGAATGTCGTGAAACGCTCTTTGCATGCATTGCACTCACGCCGCCGGCGCACCGACATACCGTCCGCAACTAAGCGTGAGTCAATCACTTTCGTGTCTTGTTCGTCACAAAATGGACAATGCATAGCAACCCTCTCGTCGTTTACTTAGCCTGTTTATCTTAGGCGTAAACTGGGAAACGTGCACACAACGCTTTGACTTCGTCACGCACGCGCGCTTCGACACTTTCGCTGTCGCCAGTTGCAACCGCGTCCAGCACGTCACAAATCCAATTTGCCACTTGCTCAGCTTCCGCTTCTTGGAAACCACGACGGGTGATAGCTGGTGTACCTAAGCGTAAGCCAGAGGTCACAAACGGTGAACGCGGATCATTCGGAACCGAGTTTTTATTCACCGTAATATACGCACGTCCAAGCGCTGCATCGGCGTCTTTACCCGTAATGTCTTTGTCGATTAAATCA
>JAMCRH010000067.1 GCA_023380515.1 Gammaproteobacteria bacterium
AGGCATTATCATCATCTTGATTAGCCAGCAGACGTAGATAGGCCATGATGTCTTTGACTTCAACCCGCGAGAAAAACGAAGTACCGCCGGTCAGAAAATACGGCACGTTATGTTCACGTAACACTTTTTCCAGCGAGCGGGACTGATGGTTACTGCGATACAGAATCGCATAATCCTTGAAACTCGCTTGGTGTTTGAGCTTGTGATAAAGCAACTCGGAAATGACTTTTTCCGATTCATGCTCATCGTCACGGCAGCCAATGACCCTAATCGCATCGCCCTCACCCATCGCGCTCCACAGTTTCTTTTCAAAAACATGCGGGTTATGGCTGATAAGTTTATTGGCCACTCGCAGAATGCGGCCCATCGAACGGTAATTCTGTTCGAGTTTGATTAGCTTTAATCGGGGAAAATCTGTTTGCAATTGCACTAGATTCTCTGGTCGTGCACCACGCCAGGAATACACCGATTGATCATCGTCCCCTACTACGGTGAGCTTTTCACGAATACCAACCAGTTGTTTGACCAGCTCATACTGACAGCCGTTGGTATCCTGGTATTCATCCACCAGCAGGTAATGAATTTTCGCCTGCCATTTTTGCAACACATCACGATGTTCACGAAACAGAATCACTGGCTTTAAAATCAGATCATCAAAATCTACGGCGTTATAGGCTTGCAAGGCCTGTACATAACGCGGGTAAACTTTTGCTGCGAATTCTTCTTGGGCACCATCAGCTATCTGTGCGGCTTGCTCGGGTAGGATCAACTGGTTTTTCCAGTTAGATATCAGGTTTTGTACTTCCTGAGCATGATCGCTGTCAGCCGCAAAATCACGTCCCATCAGATCGCGAAATACCGCTAAAGAATCTTGTGCATCAAAAATGGAAAAACCGGGGCGATAGCCTAATGATTTGCCATCACGACGCAGGATATTTAAACCAAGGGTATGGAATGTGGAAACCATCAAACCCCGGGCTGAGGCTTGTCGGGTAGACATCAAATCCGCAACCCGCTCTTTCATCTCACGAGCGGCTTTGTTGGTAAAGGTAACGGCGGCAATATTGCTGGCTTTGATGCCGCATTGCTCGATCAGATAGGCAATCTTACGGGTGATAACCCGCGTCTTGCCACTGCCGGCACCAGCTAACACTAACAACGGTCCATCGATGTAACGCACAGCTTCCCGCTGTTGCGGATTGAGATCTTTCACTAAATATTAATTCGCTGTGTCGAGGCGTCGATAGCCGATGGCTTCTGTTAAATGGACTGTTTGAATGTCAGGTGAACCGGCTAAATCAGCAATGGTTCGGGCCACTTTTAAAATACGATGATAGGCACGAGCCGACAGACCAAAACGGCTGATGGCTTTTTCTACTAATTGAAAATCCTGATCTGACAAGGTGCAAAAAACCTCTAGTTCTTTATGTTGCAGGGACGCATTGGCTTTGTTGGCACGCTCAAGTTGAATCTGGCGCGCCTGAATCACTCGCTGACGAACCACTTCACTGGACTCAGGAGACACATCATCAGGCTGAGGTCGCAACAGTTTTTTATCCACTGCCGGCACCTCCATCAACATATCAATGCGATCCAATAACGGGCCGGAGATCTTACCACGGTAGCGCCTGACTTGCTCTTCTGTGCAATGACATCTTGCCTGCCCCAGATAACCGCAGGGACACGGATTCATTGCGGCAACCAATTGAAAACGTGAGGGAAATTCTGCTTGATTGGCGGCGCGGGAAATAGTTATTTTGCCCGATTCAATTGGCTCGCGTAAAACTTCTAAAACTTTACGGTCGAACTCGGGCAGCTCATCGAGAAATAAAACGCCATTATGAGCCAAAGAAATCTCGCCCGGTTTAGGCTGACTGCCACCGCCAACTAATGCCACTGCCGAAGCAGTATGATGCGGTGCTCGAAAAGGTCGCTGCATCCAGTTTTCAACTTGAAATCCTGCTGAAGAGATTGAATGAATGGTCGCTGTTTCAATGGCTTCCTGCTCACTCATTGGCGGTAATATGCCCGGCAATCGACTGGCCAACATAGTTTTTCCAGTACCGGGAGGTCCAGCGAAAAGTATGCTATGTGAGCCAGCAGCCGCAATTTCCAAAGCCCGTCGTGCCGATGCCTGGCCACGTACATCGGCCAAATCAGCATAGTTGTTTTGACTAT
This sequence comes from Gammaproteobacteria bacterium, assembly GCA_023380515.1. The sequence continues at coordinate 2,179 of JAMCRH010000067.1, forward strand.
GCTGCTGTTGATTTAAATTGGTCGGTAATCGTAATTGATCATGCAAATGTGCACAGACTTCTAACAATGTCTTCGCAGCAAAACTCTCAGTTCGCTTTTCCTCAGCAACGTATTACCATTAATCTGGCCCCAGCAGATTTGCCCAAAGAGGGCGGGCGATTTGATTTGCCGATTGCATTGGGCATTTTGGCGGCTTCCAATCAAATCCCCGTGCAATCCTTAAGTCATATGGAGTTTATCGGTGAGTTGGGTTTGACTGGGGAATTACGGGCGGTTCGGGGTGTATTGCCTACTGCGTTAGCGACGTCTGAGGCCAACCGACAGTTAATGGTGCCATTTGAGAATGCTGAAGAGGCAGCGCTTACTGAACAGGGTGAGAGTTTTGCTG
>JAMCRH010000068.1 GCA_023380515.1 Gammaproteobacteria bacterium
CCGCGCGCACTTAGCAACTGCATTTCTGGAAACCACTGATGACCCCACATACCACCAGGACCGCCTTTGATATTTAGCACGACAGGGTATTGCTTGCCTTCTTCACGATTGAGCGGAGGCAAAAAGAATACGTCGAGGCGGTCACCGCGTTCGTTTTCCGTGGTAAACACTTCAAAGCGCTGCAATTGAACGGAATCAAGATAAGCACGATTAAACTGGGCAATAAGTGCAACTTCGCGGTCACGCAGACTAGCAACAGAATGTGCACGCATTACTTGCGTTGGAGTAACTTCGTCCTCACTTATCCATGCGACGGCGCCGGTTTGTGCAAACTGAACCGAACTGAATGAATGTCCCTGACCGGCAATCGGCTGATAGCCGCCAAGGTCGAGGTCGACACGAAAGAGTGGACGGCTACCGCGGTCATCAGCAGTAAACCACAGCGAACCAAGAGCTGACTGCAAATCATTTGGACTGTGGTCCATATTTCCTGCTAGCTCACGATAGCTGTCGTTCCGCAAATCGTATAATTGCAGAGCCGGTGCCGCATAGTTACTTTCACGATAGACATAAGCAATGCTTTGATTGCCTGTCCAGACCGGGCTTGATGAATGCCCGTGTGGCGTTGCCAGTTCACGCTCTTCATCACCACAGCGTACGAAAACCGAGGATGAAAAGTAACCTTCACGAGCTTGCGGATGACGATTGCTCGCAAAGGCGATGCACGCACCATTTGGTGAGTAACTTGCACTACCTTCATGCCATTCAGTGTTGCCAGTGACCGAAGTTAACGTTTTTGTTTCGATGTTATAGGTCCAAATACCACTGCGATTCGTGTTTAAATAACCGCCTTGACGCTTATACACAGCGTCGGTGATTACGGTGACATCGGGTTTATCGTCTTTGTTTTCTGCTTTTGCTAGCGGGTCCGCAACTTCAGGGTCTACTGATATCGCCAGCAGAAGCTCTTGTCGCGTTGGGTGCCACTGTGCGCTCTGCAGGTTGCCCTGCTGCAAACGCAGGAGCTCTTGCGCTTCTCCGCCATTAATGGCTAGTGAGTACAAAGCTGTGCCGTTGTCTCGCCCAGATAAAAACATTAAGCGTTGGCCATCAGGGCTTAAGCGTGGGGCAAAATCACTCGTACTGCGACTGAACTGTCTTGCTTCACCACCATCTCGACTTAACCAAATCGTACTTTCGCGACTGCGCTTGTCTTCGGCAACGTGGGTTCGGACGAACGCTAAAGTTCGACCGTCTTCACTAATTTGCAGGTCGCTCACCGAAACGAGCTGATAGTAGTCGTTCGCGCTTAAGCCAGGGGCTTCATCATTTGCAGAGGCAGTGATGAAAGCGGGGGCTGATAAAGTAAGTAAAGCGCCCGAGAGGGCGCTTACTGTCATTATTTTCATGCGAATGGGTCCTCGTTATTATTATCTTGCTTAACGCAGTGGCCGTGCATGCGCTGCGGCACGGAATATTGCGTTCATGAGTAAGACATGCTGTCCGTCTAAATAGGCTCGGAAGTTTGGTTCTTGGGTGAAACTAATCACCATGCCACGACCATGACTCTGCACCATCACTAAAGGCTTATGAGCAATCTGTTCATGATTTTCCGGCCACATAAAGCCACTTGCTAACACGTTATCTTTACTGGCGTAATTGACCACATTGCGACCATCGTTAATGCGCAGCGGCGTATAGATGTCGCTGCCAATGAACATGGTATGTAATTGCGCATGGATACCCGCGGTGAGCCAATGCTCTTGATCAACATCCGCTCGCGTAATGACACCAGAAACCCAATCTGGTCCAGCATCAGGATCACGGAGATAGCGCAAGTGGTCGTCATGCCCAGAGATGATTGCACCACTGACACGGTTGCCATTTGTTTTAGGAGCCACGTCATCGAGCTGCGCCTTTTTCTCTAGAGCGCTATTGAGTAGTGGCTGTTCACCGGCAATTGCGAAACGTGTGGCATTGCCGAGGGTGATTAATACACCGCCACGCTGTACCCATTGGCGCAGGTTCTCACGACCATGGTTGCCGAGGAATTGCTCATAGCTGCCACCGGCAGTGGCAGGGAGGATAATAACTTGATAGCGACTGAGGTCTTCCCAACTTAAACGGTCAGGTCGGATGGCTGTGACCGGATAATTAAACTCGCGTTCAATGATAAACCGAGTACTACCAGCGCTGAGCACATTGGTCGGTTGATCCCAAGCTATGGCAATGTTCGGTGCAAACATACGTTGTACGTTTGCGGAGCCGACATTAGGGCCTTCTTGCACCCAGCTCCGATCGAGTCCATCAATGTGTGCACCACTATTTGCAGCCAAGCGCGCTAATATAGCGTTGAGATCTTCTGGGTTACCGGCGCGCGGAATAATTAAACTTCCCGCCGGATAAGTGGTGCCATTGGCATGCTTAAAGCTTAAGTCTGAACTGCGAACGAGCAATCCCTCACGTAATGCGGCAGTGAGCAAACGGCCACTATTCATGTCACCCCAGGCGACAGCAAAACCAAACGCTGCATCAGGGTTGTTCACTGTGCCGGCGACAATTCGGTCGGCTGAAACAGGATTGACGGCAACGCGAGGTTGTTGATTACAGACATTCACATCGACATTAAACATTAATGGCAGTGACCACGCGGTTACATCGTAGATTTGATCTGGCAGGTTGTTCGCACGCAGTCGCTCTTGTTCCTTGATGAAGTCGGCATCCATCGGAACATGGTCGTCAAGCAAGGTGCGAATGAGGTGATAAGTCGGTTGAGCGGCTTGCACAATATACGCACCTTCAGCGTATTGTGTGCCACATGCGCGGAAGTCTGCTTGTGCTTGGCCAATCTCAATTCCTTGCTCACTCAAGATAGCAGCAAGTTTTCGGTTACCTGCGATGTCGCGTTGATTTGGAAAAATATAACTACGAACGTTGCCACGATTGCCTTTTTCGATACCGCTTTGACGATATTGGTAGAATCGATTTAATAGTTCACGGCGGCGTTGTGAGGCTGTTTCGATGGTGGCCATAAACGCCACGAAATTCTGCTGTACGCCGTCTGCATAGGTTAGTATTTCACCTTCACGGGTACGGAAATGATGACCACGCGCGGACCCCATCTCATAGGTCATGGCCAAACTGCCTTGATATAAAGGCCAACTTGCGCCGTAGCCCGGATAAAATGCATCAAAGATTTCACGAGTAAAATAGTCGTAACCGAAATGGTCGAATAACTTCGCGTTATGCTCACCAACCCAGTTCAGGCCCTCACGTTGCTCACTGGTGATGAAAGGGTTAAAGGGATGAGCCTCTGGTGTAAAGTAATAGGGTAAATCGCCACCCATCTCGTGCGAATCAACAAAAATCAGCGGGAAAGTTTGTAAATGAGCAGCGATTCGCCCCTGCGTTTCTGGCTGAGTTAATGCTAACCAGTCTCGGTTCATGTCGAACAGATAATGGTTCGTTCGGCCGTTTGGCCAAGGTTCATTGTGTTCGGCTGAGATACGGTCATCTGACGGCTCGAGGCCGATGGTGGCGTAAAAGCGACTGACAAAACGCGCGCGACCATCAGGATTCTGCAATGGATCAAGATAAACCAATGTATTGTTGAGCATTGCCTGAGTGCGTTCATCGTCGGCACTTAACAAATGAAATGCAGTAACCATGGCGGATTCGGCGGGGGAAATCTCGTTGCCATGAACGCTGCTCGCAATCCACACACTTGCTGGTAAGTTATTCATCAGCTGTTGTGCTTGTCGCTCATTCAGAGTCCGCGGATCTGCAAGGGAACGCATACCGGCTTCAATTTCGTCGAGGCGAGCGATGTTATCCGCACTGCCGATGACTGCATAGAATAATGGGCGGCCTTGCCATGTCTCTCCGTAGGGAACAAGCTTCACTTGATTTGGATGCGCGTCGGCGAGCGCTTTAAAGTAGGTATGAATTTGCTCGGGAGAGGAAACACGCGAACCAGCAGGATATCCAAGTACGGACTCAATGGTTGGGGTCTGTTGGTAACTTGCCCCTGGCCAATTCGGCACCATGGTAACTGAAGACTCAGACGAAGCGGCAGCAATATTGCTAGCACATAGGCCGGCAACGACCGCGAGGGCAACTAAACTTGTGGATGTTTTCATGATGGCATGCTC
>JAMCRH010000069.1 GCA_023380515.1 Gammaproteobacteria bacterium
CAAGAAACAGGTAACGACCGTCCGGACTGGTTGCAATATCACTTGCGGTTACGGCGACATTGGACTCAGCAATAAAGCGATACTCACCGGTACTGGTCACGCCAATCATATTAGAATTGGAGCCAAACGTGGTGACGTCAGAGAATTCGTCGCGCGTAAAGGCCATTTTAAAGACGGTTTCAACATCATCGGTGTTGAAAGCAAGTTCGAGTGGCGGGCGACCAAAAAAGGCAGTCAGATCGCAAGGGCCGGTGACTGGGCCGACCGTGTATTTATGACCTTCTAAACGACCATTACACCCTTGTGCGCCATGCAAAATAAAGTTTGGGTAGGCTTCAAAGGTAAACTCGTAGGTGCTGCCTTGTAATGCTGAAATGGCATTTGGTGTGACGGTTCCGGGGCCAGAAGCAAAGCCTTGAATGAGATGGCGTTGTTGTACTGGTGGCGTATCATCGCCACCGCCGCCGCAACCGACAAGGGCAGCAACCAATCCTAAAGTAACGTAACTCTTCCAATGAATCATTCTATACTCCAAAAAAGCAAAGCACCCTAGATGGGTGCTTTGCTCGGTACTAGTTCGCCTTTTGTAGTTCTAATTGGCGATAGTATTCCTGATAAGCAGGGCTGTAAGGCCCTGGCGGTAACGCAGTGCCTAAACCAGAAAATACTTCGGTATTTGCAGTCCGCGTCAAAGGTAGGTAATTTGGTGCTGCACGTTCAATCGCTGCGGTAATGGCCATCGCGATTAAATCCGCAAATGGGTTACCCGTGCTATTTTGTTGCTGTGGCGAATACGCGAGCTGTTTACGAGCATGCCAAAGTTGCTGACCATGCTTGTCAACTAAACGGTATTCGAAATCCACTTGCGTGGTCGTCGATAAAATGACGTATTTGGCTTCCCACTCATGGATAGTGACATACAAAACACTGTCAGCGCCGAACAAGGCAGCTAAATTCTCGGCTGGCGCGGCATGAACTTCGGCAGCTTCATAATAGCCTTCGCTTTCAAGAATGGTTTTCACTGTATGCACAGGGAACGTGTAGTAGCCTTTTTCTGCCAAACTAAACGGTAAGGTGGCAAGTACCGAGGTAGGGGCTTGCACATCAATAGTCCCGTTGTTCACAGGAACAATGAGAATCGATTGTAATTTGGCAGTGTGGAGCGGTTCTAAATAACTGTTATCGGTGGTTGCGGTACAGCCAGCAAGAAAGACTACGGCTACAACCAAAGTGCTGATTATTTTTTTCATTGTGCTGCCGCCTGTGCTTTACGAGCTTCTAAGTTTGAAATCATAATTTCCATCATTGACCGACTTTCTGGCCAAGTTTTATGTTCCAATTGGTAAAAGCGCAGAGCCGATTCAACGTCATTTTTTTCCAGCATAAACGTACCTGCCTCAGCAAATAGCCCCGGTGCAACTTTCTTCATAGAGCCCGCTTGTGCTTTTTCAATGAAGGCGAGGTAATTCGTGAGCATTTGGTCTTTCACTTCTGGCTCATGAAAATATACGAATAACGTTTCCTCGTAATTTCCCCACTCATAAAGGTTTTTATTTGTCGCGCAACCTGAGAGCAGCAGTATCGCTGCTGTTATTGTTATTATTTTGGTTTTCATTAACGGTTAACTTCCAAGGTCCGATGGGTGTGTTCACTGAAGTAGTGAGTTTGTGAATAAATAACCTGCATACCATTGCGAACTTCAATTAAATGCTCGCCTGGCAGTAATTCCACAGACAAATGTGGATAGGTGTAACTTGCAATTGGGCCGAAATCGACACCGTCCACCCACAAGTTTAAATTGCGTGGGTTTTCTACTTTGAAGTTCACGGTTGGCGCGTCATTGACGACACCGGTTAAACGAGTTGGTTGTTTGGCACAGCCAACCACCAGCAATAAACAACAGGCGACAATGAGTAGTTGTTTCATTTTTTCATCTCCCGAACTTCAAGTGCACTTAATTCGTAGCCTTCAATGCTGCCTGAACTTAAAACAGCGATTGCACCTTGGTCGACGTCGGTGTTGCCGAATAAACCGGTGATTTTGATCTCAGCTACTTTTTGACCTGGTAAGGTGATATACGAACCAGTCGTTTGTGAACGTACACGGTTGCCCTTGGTCATGACTTCAAATTCCATACCGGTTTGTACGCCTTGGCTGGCGCCACCACTAATGAAGATCATGCCGTTTTCAATGGTCAGAACATCAGCTGTCCACGGGCGCTCTAAAAGCATTTGGGTCATTTTCTCAACTGCTGCATTCACCGCAGCACCAATTGCTTGGTCATTTAAGCTGCCGTCATAGCCTGCGACCGAACCGAAACCCATGGTCCGGCTTTGCTCAAGCGACGAGCTGCCAGAACCAGTCACCGATGCGATTACTTGCCCGGTGCGTGTGTCGACTAAACGCAAATCAACCGTCGCGGTTGCTTCTTGCTTGCCACTGGTTGAGAAAAAGCCACGCTCACCTGTGGTTGAACGGCCAAACTGAGTTAGCGAGCCGATCACTAACGTATCGACACCAATCAGGTCGTTACTTTGTCCGGTTAATTGTTGTTCGGTCGTGATGACGTCTAAGCTTGGACGCTCAAAAATCATGAATTTGTTGGTGTTGACGATAGCTTGCGTAAACATGTCAGAAATTTTCTGATCGTGCTGACCCGTTACGGCTTCACGCAACAAACTGCGGCCATAGTTG
>JAMCRH010000070.1:0-1541 GCA_023380515.1 Gammaproteobacteria bacterium
TGAGTCAACAGCGGAGTGGACCGGGTAAAATAATTCAGCGCATCCATAAAAGGCTTGATGGCAGTTTGGATAATAGTATCAAATAACCCGGCGGCTTTAAGTATATTACGAGTTCCGGTAATCCTCAGCATCTGGAACATGCCAAACGCACTATTATTTTTTCGGCGCTGGGTCTGGCGATAACCATTGCAGCCTTCGTGATCAGTAATATAGTGACCGGGTTGGCAAGTTCAGCCTTCGGGGGGTAACTGATGCATGTAGTCGCGTTTGTCAATTCCGGCATTCAGGCATTTTTAGGGCCTGTACTGGGCGGTATGTGCGTACTGGCCAGTCTAATATGTGTCTTTTTGCTTATCTACAGCGGGTTGATGTACATCACCAGCAGCGGCAATGTCACGAAACTACAACTGGCCAAAAAGAATTTGATACGCGCCTTGGTTGGCCTGGTGATTGTTTTTGCTGCTGCGTCTTTCGGCTTTATCTTGAACCATGCCTATGGCAGCAGCTATGGAACGGTTACTCATCAATTGCCTGTACTGCAAAACATTAAAACTACCAAAACGTCAGGGGGTTTGGTCGGCATATTGGTTAAAGCCATCGCCGGGTTATTTGATACTATTATCCAAACTGCCATCAAGCCTTTTATGGATGCGCTGAATTATTTTACCCGGTCCACTCCGCTGTTGACTCATAACGCCGCGGTAGTTCATCTTTGGCTGGTATCGACCGGTATAGCCGATAGTTTATTGGTCTTGGTAATTGCTTTGCTGGGCTTCCATGTTATGGGCGGCGGACTGTTCGGTCTGAGTGAAATTAACTTACGGACATTGTTGCCCAAGCTGGTTCTGGCGTTTGCCCTGATCAACAGTTCCCTGTTTATATTGGACGGTCTGATAGAACTGTCCAATGCCATGGTGGCAGCGATACGTATCGGAACGGGTTATGTTTCGCCGTGGAACAGCCTGCTGGCTATTACTTCCAAGGTTTCAGGTTACAGTCTGGCAGCACTGTTCATTTTATTGGTCCTGTTGGTATTGAGCGTCATCATGGTCATTTATTATATCGGTCGCATCGTCGTCCTATATTTAGGTGCGGTGTTAGCCCCGGTAGTAATTCTGCTCTGGCTGTTGCCCGAATTTAAGGATTTTGCCGAAAACAGTCTGAAGATCTATGTTTCGACCGTATTTGTGCTGTTTATCCATGTAATTATTCTGAGTCTTGCCGGCTCGCTATTCGAGTCGGCTAGTAGCGGAGCCGCTAACCCGATTATGGATTTGCTGCTCGGTCTGGCTACGCTTACCGCCCTTATTAAAACGCAAGGCGTATTGATGCAGCTCAACTATGCCAGCATTGGTCCGCGTACGGTGCGCCGACTGGGCGGCGAGTTCATTAGTGGTATAAGCTATATCGGCTCTAGTTTCTATCATAACGTTGCGCCAACGATCAGGCCCGGGTATGGATCGCTTGCCGATTCGGGATATGTTACCGGAGAACCTCTATCCATACCTGAAAGGACTTCTGGTTCTTCTGCCGGTAACGGA
>JAMCRH010000070.1:1551-3381 GCA_023380515.1 Gammaproteobacteria bacterium
CTCAAGTGACGACTATAGAAGATACGATCGCCGGCAGCTTGACGCTGACCCAGGTAGCCTTGTTGGTTATTGCCGTTTTGATTGTAGCGGTTATAACGGCAGGACTTCCACCGGCATTGCAGATCAGGCCCTATAAGATCGTTTTATCATTAGGTTGCGGATTACCTTGTGTTTTACTGGCAGGTCGCTGGCGCGGCCAGCTGTTGCTGACTTGGATACGGATGAAACTAAGCTATCATTCCAGGCCGCACATATATCTCTTGAGCGAGTATGACGCGTCGCATTGCCGTTGCCTGCATGAGGCTCCTCAGGAACGACCAAATCCCGTCAATCTATCCGGTAAGCACCACGAAGCCTTGCCTATGCTTGAGCCCAATGAGCAGTTGGAATTAAACCGAGTGATCGGTGCTACGGGACGGCTACGTTTCGTGAGTAACGCGAAGGGAGAGATCAATGTGGTTCTTGAATAAGCCTGCCGGCTCGGCAATCGGCCAGATAGATATTTCGGCAGTCGAAGACGGTATTCTGACCTTGTCGGGCGCACATCATCACTTGATACTGGAAACTTCCTCGGTCAATTTTGAACTGAAGAGCGAAACTGAAAGAGACGCTTTAATCACTGCTTTCGAGGGTTTTCTGAACAGCATGGGAGGGGATTTGCAGATTATCGTCAGGACGCGCGAACTTGACCTGGATATTTATCTGGATGGATTAAGAAATCAGGCCGACCAGGAGCAGAATCCGACCTATAAGGAGCAGATGCGGCATTATGCGGTTTTTATCAACGGCCTGGTCAGCATGAACAGGATACTGAGTCGAAATTTCTATATCGTACTCTCGCTTGAGTCCGAGTACGGCAAACAGGACTTTGCCTTAATCAAAGAGCAGCTAATGCTTAAAGCCGACATAGTCGGTAAGAGTCTGCAGCGGCTGGGTATGCATGTCAGGTCCCTGGCCAGTCTTGAAGTTCTGAATCTATTCTATAGTTATTTCAATCCCCAGACCGCCAAGACCCAACCGTTGGCCGACAATATTTTGAGAACCATGCATAGTGTCCTGATAGCCAAGGAGTAATCTGATGGCTAAACTAAGCTCGAGATTATTCAAGGCCAAACAACACCAGTTCTGTATTGGCGAACCCGACTATTTGAAGATGATCAGCTATAGCGCCATGGAGGAAAAGCCCGATTACCTAGTGCTGGACGGTCAGTACGTCCGGACTTTGTATATCAGCGCTTATCCGTTTGTCGCCCACTCGGGCTGGCTGCACGATTTGATTAATTTCAGCCATGATGCGGACATCAGCTATCACTTGCACGAAGTCGATGCTTTAATCGCTTTGCCCAAATTGAATCGTAAGATTACCGAACTGGAATCTACCAAACGGGCGATGATCAAGTCCGGCAAGCTGGTCGGATCGGAAATCACCGATCCGCTAGAGTCCGCTATGATGATCAGGGATAAAATCCAGCGCGGCCAGGAAAAACTGTTCATGCTGTCGATCTATATCGCGTTGAGGGCCGCTTCGCTCAACGAATTAAACCGGTTGACCAATTTACTGGAAGCTACTTTGGCGGCGCGTCTTTTCTATGTGAAGGTAGCGCGCTATCAGCAGCTGGACGGCCTGCAATCGATTTTGCCCAGATCAGAAGATAGGCTGAACCAGAAGCGCAATCTGGACAGCAGTTCTGCAGCCTTAGGTTTCCCGTTTGTTTCTTCCGAACTGGTTCAGGAAAACGGCATCCTCTACGGCGTCAACAAATCTACTAGTTCACTCGTGATTGTAGACCGGTTCAGTCTTAATAATGCCAACAGTATTACTTTCGCCCA
>JAMCRH010000071.1 GCA_023380515.1 Gammaproteobacteria bacterium
ATGATTTAATTCGTGCTCTGCGACAAGGGCAGATAGAACTTACCCGACCGTGTCTACCCAATGTGGAAATTGGTGGTGAAATACTGAGTTTGTCGACTTATCGCTGCGGATAAACGGGGTTGCTCGCTAAGTCACCAACGACTGTATTCCATGGACGAATGCGCCAAGAGCGTACGAGGCCATGACGAACGTAAGGGTCAGACTCGGCGAATTGGCGGGCAACGTCGGCGCTATCACCGGCAAAAATAAGTAGAGCGCCATCGGCGGGGTCATCAAAAGCGCCAGCGAGAATAAGCTCGCCACGTTCTTGTGCCGCCCATGCGAGGGTTAAATGCTCGTCCCGATATTGGGGGCGGCGGGATAAATAATCATCAGAAACTTGGTAAGTTAGTACAAAGTGCATATAATTCAGCCCCTAAAAATAAAATGTAAGATATTCATGTATTGCCGAGAATTAGTGCAAAAAACAAACTGTCGGCAAATGCAAGATAGTACTCTATACTAATGTGTTCAATAATTAAGCGAAATTGCTGGGCACTATCATAACAGGGTTTACAAGGGATACGAGTAAATGGACGACCTAGCGACGTTACCTATGTGGGTGTGGGTGGCTATCGCGGTACCTTTGGTTATCGCGCTTGTGCTGTGGTTGCAAAAACGCAACTTACACCGACAGTTTCAGCATTTGACCATGCTGTTCAATACCAAACAGCAAGAGCTCGCAGAAAAACAGCGAGTTCTTGAGCAATTACAGATCCTCGACCAGGTCACGGGCGTGTTTAATCGGAAACACCTCGAAGATCGACTCGAGGAGGCGTTTTCGCACGGCCGTCGCTATAAACGTCCCATGTCAATTATCATGTTTGAAATTGACCTGTTACAACGGATTGCGAACGAGTTCGGCCAGCAAACATGTAATCATGTACTGTATGAATTCGCCGCACTGGTTTCGCGGACGACTCGACGCAGTGATATTTTCGGCCGGTGGGATTCGTCACGATTTTTGCTGATTTGTCCGGAAACCTCGGCGAGTCAGGCGGAAATTTTAGCGAACAAAATTCGTGAGCTGGTACTGGAAACTCGCCTTGACTCGCGTATGCGGGTGACAATTAGTGGCGGCATTCAAGACTTAACCAATATTGAAACCGTTGACCGCTTGCTTGTAGGTGCCGATATCGCACTGCAAGAGGCTAAAACGCAGGGCCGGAACCGCATTTGCCTTCTTTAACCCAAAAGGAGAGCTTATTGATGGAACGCCCAACCAATCCGACCTCGAAACGATTGCGAACGCATTTCGTAATGATTACTGCAGGCATGATACTCACACTAACTCTAGTCTTGAGTGCCATCGCCAACCATTCTGCCGCACGCGCATTACAGGACCAAATTGGTAATGCGCTGATAGACACTAGTCTTTTGCTTAGCCATAACCTCGACCAATTTATGTGGGCGCGGTCGGTTGAGGTAGAGCTTCTCAGTCAATTTGGCATGGGTTTAGAACAACCAGACCAAGTGCGTGACTTACTCGAAGCCGTGCAAGAGAAAGTGCCGAGTTTTGCTTGGTTTGGGGTGACGAATGCAGACGGAGTTGTCCAAGTCGCAACGGGTAGCTTACTTGAGGGCATGAGTATTGCGCACCGCCCGGTGTTCTTAAATGCTCAAGAAGACGTCTTTTACGGCGACGTGCATGAAGCACAACTGCTGGCGTCACTGCTCCCGAATCCTTCAGGTGAAGCAATGAAATTCGTCGACATAAGCTTCCCATTATTTGACGATAATGGCGAGTTTCGTGGCGTTTTGGCAGCCCACTTAAGTTGGGACTGGGCACGTGAACTGCAAACAACAATCATGGAGCCGCTCCGCAAGCGTCATAACATTGAACTGTTTGTAATCAGCCCCGAGTCGGGAGCCGCACTGTTAGGCCCCAGGGGCTACGTTGGTCAGACTTTCGACTTGGATAGTATCGAGCTGGCCATCCGCGGTGAGAATGGCTTTCTTTTAGAAACTTGGCCAAATGGACAGCGTTACGTGACCGGCTATACCACCACTGCCGGTTATCGCGACTTTCCTGGATTCGGTTGGGTTTTGCTTTTGCGTGAGAACGAACAGAGCGCACTTGCGACGGTGTCGAAATTACAAACAATCATTTGGTCCGCAGGCGGGGCTTTCACGTTGCTGTTTGGCTTTTTCGCTTGGCGTGTCACGCAAGCAGTGACGGCGCCGTTGCAAGACATTACATTAGCGGCGCAACGACTGTCTCGTGGTGAAATAGTAGCGATTCCTCAGCATCAAGGTATTCGTGAAATTGAGTCGTTAGAACATTCCTTGCAAAGCCTTGTAACGAACCTCACACAAGCAGAATCTGCATTGGGGCATATGGAATCGCAAGCGCATCGTGATGCACTGACCGGACTTGCAAATCGTAATGCACTGAATAAATATATGAAAGTTGCGCGGCAGCATGCGGAGCAGCAACATAAGTCATTAACCGTCTTGTATTTAGATCTCGATAAGTTTAAGCCCGTAAATGATACCTACGGCCATGCAGTTGGCGATACGCTGCTGAAGCAAGTTGCTGAGCGGCTACAACAGCAGATTCGTCAAGACGAGCTCGCAGTGCGTTTGGGGGGTGATGAGTTTTTACTGGTGCTGACCACCGACGACCGCTGCCCGCAAGCAACGGGCGCAATGGTTGCGGAACGGGTTTTGAGTGCTTTAAATGAGCCATTTAGCATTGATAACCTGCGTCTCAACATTGGCTGTACGATTGGCATTGCAATTTGGCCGCAAGACAGCCAATCCATTGAAAGTGTATTGGATTTAGCGGATCGAGCCTTGTATCGCGCCAAGGAAGCTGGTCGTAACCGGTACTTGTTTGCGCGTGAACAGCAGGGTGAGTCAAACTGCGCCAGTTAATTCACTGTCGCGGCGTTTCATGGATTGGTGAAAACGTGAAAAAAGAAAGCGCGGTAGATACCGCGCTTGAAATATCATCCAGCCAATAAGATTGGACATCCTTGTCCGGGGCTGGAGTAGAGCCTTCCGTTTAGTCTTTAATGTGTTAAGCGTTTTGCTCAGCAAGAATTGCTGCTTCTTTGTCTTTGAAGAACACACCTTTGGTGATCTGCCAACTGACCGCCAATGCACCGACGATGAAGATGACGTCACCGACAGTCCGCACCCAACGCAGCATGTGCAGTAATGGTTGCTGCATGAACTCTTCGCTACGGGCGTACCACAAGCCTTCTGTTGCACTGGCGTGGAACTGGATAAAGCCAATCGGTAGCAAGCTGGTGAAGAGCATGAGTACCAAGCCCCAGTTTAACCACCAGAACGCTGTTTTCATGAGCTTCTCGTCAAATTGGAAGTTCGGCTTGATATAGCGTAAGACCAGTAGACAGAAACCAAGCGCCAGGAATCCATACACCCCAAACAGTGCAGCATGTGCATGAGTTGGTGTGGTATTCAGACCTTGAATGTAATACAGCACGATCGGTGGGTTAATCATGAAGCCCATGACGCCAGCACCGAGGAAGTTCCAGAATGCTACGGCAATGAAGAACATCAATGGCCACTTCACGCGATCCATCCAGTCTGCACGTGCTTTCAAGCGCCAGTTTTCCCATGCTTCGTAACCTAATACCACCAGAGGAACAACTTCAAGTGCAGAGAAGGTTGCGCCAACTGCCATAATTGGCGTAGTGGTGCCAGAGAAATACAAGTGATGGAAAGTACCCGGTACACCGCCAAGCAGGAACAACGACGCTGACGCTAAGCTCGCTGCAGTGGCCGTGGTGCGTGAAACTAGCCCCATGTTGTAGAAGATAAAGGCGAACGAAACAGTCGCAAATACTTCAAAGAAGCCTTCTACCCAAAGGTGTACAACCCACCAACGCCAGTATTCCATGACCGACAAGTGAGTGCGCTCGCCGTAGAAAAAACCAGCGCCGTAGAATAGACCTACTGCAATCACCGAACAGATGAATAGCACCAGCAGGTTCTTGTCGCCATCTTTCTTCAGCGCAGGAAGCATGCCGCGTAACATCAGAACCAGCCACAATAGAATGCCGACGAACTTCAGAATCTGCCAGAAGCGGCCGAGGTCGAGGTATTCGTAGCCTTGGTGACCAAACCAGAAACTTAAATGCTCAGGCATGACTTGTGCAATCGCTAACCAGTTACCAATGAAGGTACCGGCAGTGACGATAATCAGTGCCCAAAACAGCACGTCGACACCAAGTTTTTGGTATTTCGGGTCTTTGCCACCATTAATAATCGGAGCAAGGAAGAGACCGGCGGCAAGGAAACCGACCGCAATCCAGAACATGGCTGCCTGCAAGTGCCAGGTACGAACCAAGGTGTAAGGTAAGATTTGTGTGGTGTCAATGCCATAGAAGCCACTGCCTTCAACGGTGTAGTGTGCGGTAAAGCCACCGAGGAAAACTTGTAACGTAAACAAGGCAACCACAACAAACAAATATTTGCCGAGTGAACGTTGTGACGGCGTGAGCTTCACTAGGCTAATAGGATCTTTCTTCGGCGCAACTGGTTCTGCATGTTCCTTCCGTAAGAATGCCCAAGCCCAAATCAAGGCACCCACACCAGCGATGAGCAGGATAATGCTGACCAACGACCAAATCAGGTTTTCCGCTGATGGCGTATTGCTGATTAAAGGCTCATGTGGCCAGTTATTGGTGTAAGTGACGTTGGAGTCAGGACGCTCAGTTGCAGCGGCCCATGAGGTCCAGAAGAAGAAGTGAGTCAACTCGATGCGGCGACGCTCCGACGGCAAGGTGTCATTCTTCATCGCGAAGTTGTGACGAGTTTGCTCGAATGCCGGATCGTTACCAAACAAACGGATGTAGTAGTCCGCGGTTTGTTTGATAGCTGCGTAGCGAGTATCGCTTAGAACGAGAACATCACGGGCTACATCATAGGTGTTGGTGCGGTACTCGACTTCGAGATCATGACGCAACATGCTTTGATCGCGGGCATCAAGTTCGTCGTAAGACACACCATAAAGTTGCTGAGCGGTTAGGTCTAACCATGCCAACAATTCACGACGGAGCCAGTCCGCTGTCCAGTCGGGTGCTTGATAGGCACCATGTCCCCAAATCGAACCAAGCTGCATGCCACCAACCGACTGATACGCCGTCTGACCATTGAGTATGGTCTCATTGGTCATGATTAGGTCGCCCTGAGCTGAGACCACTTGATCAGGAATGGGTGGTGCCACTCGATACACTTCTTTACCGAAGTAGCCCAAAATACCAAAGGTAATGGCTAAAATCGCAATTAACGTCCACCAGAGTTTTTTATATTCACCCATGGCAGCCCCCTTTTTTGAGTTGATTATTGTTAAGCATGCGCTTACTCCCGTTTACTAAACTCGCCCCGGATCATCCGAGTGATTCATGGTGGTAAGAGCAGGAATCGTGCCAATTAAATAAAAACCATAAATAACAGTAAGTTAGTAGCTTTTCTTGGTCAGGGTAAAGCTCGATAAGTGCTTTTTACCGCTTGAAATTAAGGTAAAAATCACCCTCCGGGTTAAATCAACCATAACCATCCTCACAGCGCAGTAATTTCAACTACTCCTACTGGAATATCTCCTTATATTCCCCTGTAAAAATTAGGGATATTGTAGAATTCAGTCAGATTTCTTAGTGCGGAGTCGCTGACCACGATGACGCCAAAGTCGGTGACCAGACAAGTGATGATGTCCACGGGAGCCACTTACTTTTTTGACTGTATGAGGTGATGTATGGCGAGCAAGCGAACGCAAGTATTGGGAGTCGTAAAGCTAACGGTAGTTGCTGTTGCGGTGGCATCTGCAATGGCGTTTATCCCAAGTAGTCTGGCGGCAGAGTCAAACCTTGAAGATGAGATTAAACTGTCCTTACGTTATCGATTGGAACATGTTAAACAAGATAACCCGCTGCAAGATGCGCTAGCGAGTACGTTGCGTACGCGCCTGACAGCAATAAAAGCTATTTCGACACGTTGGAGCGCGCATGCAGAAGTCGACTATGTTGAAGTACTCGGCGGCGAAACGTACAACTCAACGGTCAATGGACGAACTCAGTATTCAACTGTGGCAGACCCTCGCGGCACCGACATGAATCAAGCGTTTGTGCAATATCGTCACGAGGAGTACGGTACTGTTGTCCGTGGCGGCCGCTTCCGTATGAATCATCTCAATCAGCGTTTTCTTGGTGGCGTTGGTTGGCGTCAGAATGAGCAGACCTTTGATGGCGTGCAACTACAACAGAAAATCGGCAGCGAGATAACGCTCGACGTTGCCGCCTTACACAATGTGAATCGTGTCTTTGGACCGAAGGGACCACAGGCTACGCAACGCGGTGATCTATACACTGCCGTCCTCAGTTGGACGGTCACCGATGGTCACACAGTAAGTGCCTTTACCTATGATTTCGATTTTCGTGACTGGCAAGCACAAAGCAGCCGAACTATCGGCATGGATTACCGTGCGAGCTTGCCAATTGCAGAACAGGCGCCGCTAGTTTTGCATGCGGTCATGGCTCGACAAGAGGACGCGCATGCTAACCCAAATGCTTACCAACATCACTACCATCGGCTTAGTGCTGCGTGGAAATACCAACGCCTCGGGATTGAACTAGGGCAGGAGCGGTTAGCGGGTAACGGTACTACTGCATTTCAGACGCCATTAGCGACGCTCCATGCGTTTCAAGGGTTTACCGATTTGTTCTTAGTGACACCGGTGGATGGTGTGCGCGATCACTTTGTGAAATTCAGTCACCCCGTTGGTAAAACGCAGTTAGGCGTCGGTTACCACTATTTCAAAGCAGATCATAATTCCCGCAAGTATGGTGAAGAATGGAACGTCACGGTCAGTCGCAATTTCGCACAAGGTATCGGAGCGCAATTTAAGTTAGCTGATTTTCGTGCGGTAAATCGTGCACAAAATTTTGCTGTGGATACCACCAAAGCATGGTTGATGCTGACGTATAATCTTTAATCGGCCCTCTTGAGCACAGCGTAGGCGTTTGGCCGCGCTGTGCATTTCTTACGTATTGATTACTGCATTCCTTAGTGCATCAATCAATGATTGCCCCATCCCTTCTAAAACAACCGTTCACCATCCCGAAAGTAGGCGATTACCACTGACGAGGTAAAGGATCGCTGCGCACTGCGGCTTTGCGCAGCATGGCAAATTTCGCCAATGCCAAAGCTTGATCTAGATCAAACTTTGGATTTTACAGATCGTTACTGTAACCACTATATATTGTGCTAACAATAAAAAACCAACACAAGATATGGTGTTATGTCCGATTCTACCGGTTATTTACGTTACAGCGAAGAACAAGTGGTTTGGCAGGAAGTGCCAGGTGAAACGGCGCTTGCTTATACCATTACGGGCTGCTCAGTTGGCTGCAAAGGTTGCCATAGCGTTGATACCTGGCCACAGGGCAGCGGCACATTGTTGACGCCAAGCTACTTCCAAAAACGGCTTGCAGATTACCAAGACCTACTCACATGTGTGGTGTTTTTAGGCGGTGAATGGCAGCCACAAGCATTATTAGAGTTATTGGTATTAGCCCAACAGGCAGGGCTGAAAACATGCCTATACACAGGCTTAGAGGACGTTTCTGACGACCTACGTAAGCATTTAGACTATTTAAAAACGGGACCGTGGATAGCGGAGCGGGGCGGCTTGAATAGTCCGACAACGAACCAACGATTTGTCGACTTGAGCCGAGGGGAACTGCTGAATGTTCGTTTTCTGGG
>JAMCRH010000072.1 GCA_023380515.1 Gammaproteobacteria bacterium
CGTCCCAGCCGAATAGTTCCGCTAAGCTCATAATTTGACCTTGAGTTAGGCCTGCTTGCACGCCTGCATTCCAGAAGTTACTAGTAATCTCTGCATGGGCGAACGCTAAACGAATATCCGTTGCTTTCGCTTCGCGGTGACTACTATAGCCACCCTCTTCGTTGCGCTCAAAAACCAAGGTTTCAATTTGGCTAAGACGATAATGCAGGGCTTCCAGCTCGTTATCGTCATTTTTGGCAAAACGCAGCACCACACCGGGGTGAATTCGGCGAAGAACGTTGGCATCGGAAGCTTGGGTAAGATCGTGAAGTTGACGTGCAGAAAAACCAAGACGCTGAAAAATGATGGCCATGCTGTCACCCGATCGAACTTCATATTCGACCCAAGTAAAGTCTGGCTCTTCGCTTTCTAATGTTTCGGCGGCTTCGAGGTGTAAATCGAGACTATAGCGCACGCCCGGCTCGAGGGGCTCGGCAACAGACATATCGCGCGACGCGCTAGCTTTTTCCGACGGCCATACCATCAGTACCAATAATAGGATACCGACGCATAGTATGATCACTTGGTGACGCCTAGGTAGTTTTTCTAAAAATTGTTGAACCGGCTTGACCATGTGTTTGAACCTCTGCACTACTTGAACTCTACTATCTTAGCATTTTTTGCGTCGATGCACATTTTTACGCGCAAACCTTTACTCAACGCTTAAAAGCCTTGTACGAATCAAGTAGAATGCAAAATCGCAAAAAAGTTTCAGCGTTTGGAGTAAAGATGAGTAAATCAGTGCACGAAGCCTTCGAGTTAATCACTCGTGGCGTTGACGAAGTTCTTGTTGAACAAGAACTTAAGGATAAGCTTGAAGAAGGCAAGCAGCTGACTGTAAAGGCCGGTTTTGACCCAACAGCGCCTGATTTACATTTAGGGCATACTGTTTTAATCAACAAACTACGGATCTTCCAAGATCTTGGCCATAAAGTTGTTTTCTTGATCGGTGACTTTACCGGCATGATTGGTGACCCCACGGGTAAGAATGTCACCCGCAAGCCACTCAGTCGTGAAGACGTCCTTGCTAATGCTGAAACCTACAAAGAGCAAGTATTCAAGATTCTCGACCCCGAGCGCACGGAAGTTCGTTTCAACAGCGAATGGATGGAGCAGTTAGGCGCGGCAGGCATGATCAAACTTGCCTCACGGCAAACGGTCGCGCGGATGTTAGAGCGTGATGACTTCAAAAAACGCTACCAAGGCGGTCAGCCGATTGCCATTCATGAGTTTATTTACCCTCTCGTGCAAGGCTGGGACTCGGTGGAGTTGCGTGCAGACATTGAAATGGGTGGAACCGACCAGCGCTTTAACTTACTGATGGGGCGTGAGTTGCAAAAAGAAGAAGGGCAGCGTCCGCAGACGGTGATTACCGTGCCATTATTAGAAGGTTTGGACGGTATTCAGAAAATGTCGAAGTCATTGGGTAATTACGTTGGTATTACCGACGCCCCAAATGATATGTTCGGCAAAATCATGTCGGTGTCTGACGACCTCATGTGGAAGTACTTTGATTTGTTGAGCTTCCGGCCAACGGAAGAGCTTAATGCATTAAAAGCGGAAGTTGCCGCTGGCGCTAACCCGCGTGATGCGAAAGTTCAGTTAGCAAAAGAATTGATTGCGCGCTTCCACAGCGCTGCAGACGCTGACGCTGCCGAGCAAGATTTTATTCAACGCTTTCAAAAGAACGCGATTCCAGATGACATGCCCGAGTTAACGCTAGAGCTGCCTGAAGATCAGCGCGGCTTAGCGAATGTGTTGAAAGAAGCCGGATTGGTGGCTTCAACATCGGAAGCGATGCGTATGGTGAAACAAAATGCGGTACGCATTGATGGTGACCGAGTTGAAGATGCGCGCATAACCTGTGAATTGGGCACAGCGGTTTATCAAGTGGGTAAACGTAAATTTGCCCGGATTACATTAGCTTAATGTTCATGCACTGCTTGTACGGCGCTAGCGAAACGTCGGTATAAAACAGGCTGAAAACTCTAACGTTTGACAGAAATTAACGTATCCATCCGGGTACGCTAATTTTTTTTTGCTGTTCGCAGTCCCATAAAGTTAAACGCTCACCCCAAACACAACCGGTATCTAATGCTAACACCTGAGGATGCTCCGCATTGCCTTGTAGACTTGCCCAATGACCAAATGCCAATTGCCACGGTGCAATGGTTAAGTCTTCGTACCACGGTTTTAATCCGTGTTGAAGTGCTGACTCTAAGGGCTCTTTGTGTGCGAGGTCAATGCGGCCGTCGCTTTGCAAATAACGCATGCGGGTACAGACGTTAATAATACAGCGCAAACGCTCAAAGCCACTTAAATCATCAGACCAAGAAGCTGGTTCGTTGCCGTACATTTGCTCAAGCAGCTGAACGTACTGGCGACTTTGCAAATAAAGCTCTACCTCTTGGGCATATTCGGCGGCTTGGTCAATACGCCAATCAGGGTGAATACCTGCGTGCACCATGGCTATACAGTTCGCAGCATCGGCAATAAATAAAGGCTGTTTACGTAACCAGTCGATCCAGTAGTCGCGGTCGGCTGAGCGGGCAATCTCGTGGGTCTTATCTTTTGGATTAATGGGTTTAACTTCGGTAAAGACAGCCAACGCATGTAAGTCATGATTACCGAGCACACAGCGAAATGACGTGCCAAGTTCAGCTAGAAACTCAAGCGTGGCTTGTGCTTCCGGCCCACGACCAATGAGGTCACCGACCGCCCATAGTTCATCGGCACGAGGACAAAACCCGACCTTGTCGAGCAATTGTTGTAGGGGTTGCAAACAACCATGGATGTCGCCAACGATATAGCGAGCCATATGTCCTCGTTCATTCCTTAAAGCGATAGGCTTCTAGTGCAAAATATTCGGTTTCGCTAAGGTGAATACTGGGATATCTAAGTCCCAATGTTCACCATTGGGATTAACCATGCCATAACTACCTTGCATATGGCCAATTGGCGTGCGTAAAACCGTGCCGCTCGTGTAGGTAAAGGTTTTACCGGGTTGAATCGTTGGTTGTTTACCGACGACCCCTTCACCGATGACCTCAGTGGTTTTGCCATCAGCGTCGGTAATTTCCCATTTGCGACTTAAGAGTTGCACGGGCTCTGCACCATTATTCTTAATCGTAATGGTGTACGAAAATACAAATTGTTTTTGACCGGGCTCCGACTGATTTGGTAAATACTCAGTCGCGACGGTTACGTCGACAAGGTAAGACTTCATAACGTACGATTATTCTCTGTAATCCAGTTTGCCATGTTGACAAAATCAGCCACGCTGAGCGTTTCAGGTCGAGCCGCTGGGTCGATACCCAATGATTCTAGCTCTTCTGCACTCATTAGTTTTTTCATATTGTTGCGCAAGGTCTTCCGCCGTTGATGGAAGGCCATATGGCAGACATGATTTAGTGTTGCACGGTCTTTAACTGGCCAAGGTGATTCGGCATAAGGTAATAGACGCACGACAGCTGAATCGACTTTAGGTGCTGGGTCAAACGCTTCTGGTGGCACTTCAAGCACGGGCACGACTTCACAGGCTTGCTGAATCATAACAGTCAGTCGCCCAAATGCCTTACTTCCAGGTTCGGCGGCCATGCGCTCAATCACTTCTTTCTGCAACATGAAATGCATATCGCTAATGGTATTAACGTGACTCAATAAATGGAAGATCAGCGGCGTTGAAATGTTATAAGGTAAATTGCCGAAAACCCGCAGCGGTGTGCCGAGGCTTGCAGCGAGATCAGCAAAATTAAACTTGAGCGCATCGGCACGATGGACCGTTAATTTACCGGCAAATTCGGCAGACTTTTCTAAACGATTAGCGAGATCGCGGTCGAGTTCGACGACATGTAAGTGGCCACTACGTTGCACGACTGGGCGTGTTAGGGCGGCTAAACCAGGACCGATTTCCAGTAATGGTTGGCCAGGTTCCGGTGCAATAGCGTCAACAATGGCATCAATGACCATTTCGTCTTGCAGAAAGTTTTGGCCAAAACGTTTACGGGCGCGGTGACCGTCGAGAGCTTTACTCATGAATTTGCGAGTGTCCTGTTTTCTGTTGCTGGTGGCGCGCGGCCATATGAATTGCCTGTTCGAGTGCAATTTTAAAACTGCCACTGTCACCTTGACCCGTACCGGCAAGGTCCAATGCGGTACCGTGATCCACGGATGTGCGGACAAAAGGTAACCCAAGCGTAATGTTCACAGCCGCGCCAAAACCTTTGTATTTTAGCACGGGTAAGCCTTGGTCGTGATACATAGCGAGCACGACATCTGCGTTCTCGAGGTACTTTGGCTGAAAAATAGTGTCAGCTGGTAGTGGCTCGGAAAGTTGATAGCCGTACTCTTGTCTAAGTTGCTCGAGAGTGGGGGCAATCACATCAATTTCTTCGTAGCCAAGGTGGCCGCCTTCACCAGCAT
>JAMCRH010000073.1 GCA_023380515.1 Gammaproteobacteria bacterium
AAACGTACCCGGTTTAGCTGACAAATTAATTGTTACCATTGCTGCCGGTTTGCGGTTCGCTAGCTACTACGAGTTCCTCGGTGACAACATCCGTGTCGTTCGCGTCATGCCCAATACGCCATCACTGGTTGGTGCTGGTTTGTCAGGACTAGTCGCTGATGACTCAGTCACTGTCGACGAGCGCGAATTTGTCACTCAAGTGTTTAACTTCGTCGGTACAACCATCTGGTTGGAAGACGAAGACGGAATTGATGTACTCGGTGCTGTTGCTGGCAGTGGTCCGGCCTACTTCTTCGAATTTATGCATGGTTTGCAACGCGCAGCTGAAGAGTTTGGCTTTGACCCTGAGCAAGCACGACTGATGGTTCAACAAACTGCATTGGGCGCTGCAAAAATGGCCTGTGAAAGTGAACTAAGTTTTATCGACTTACGCAAACAGGTCACGAGCAAAGGTGGTTCAACCGCCAAAGGAATTGAAGCTTATCAACAAGCCGAGCTTGGCGAGATTTCTAAACGTGCGGTAGGCGCAGCGGTTGCACGCAACCAAGAAATGGCTAAATTGTTCTAGCCACAAGTGAGTCAATGCTACAGGACTCTAAATTATTTAGCTGAGCGTTTATCAGCACACACTTTTCGATTATCGCTTTCGAGCACATTGAAGGAAATCAATATGAGCAACGCCTCTGGATGCAGCTCGCTCGGGTGGATTATTTTAACCCGGTGTCGCAATTTATTGTTAAAGTCACGCGCCCAATCCTTGACCCTTTGCGGAAAGTCTTTCCGACTATTGGTCGTTTTGATATTGCAGCAGCTTTCTTAGTACTCGCGTTGTCCGCATTAAAAATCTATTTGATTATGTACATGCGACTGAATGGTTTTCCGTTCTCTGTGCTCGAGTTATTTATCGCGTCAATTCAAGCCGCGGTGATCACAACTTTAAACTTAATGTTCTGGATTCTGTTAATTCGAGCCATATTAAGTTGGTTTAGCCAAGGCCGTCACCCGATGGAATTTGTCATGGCGCAGCTCACAGAACCGATGCTCTCGCCAATTCGTCGAATTATTCCACCGATTGGTGGACTCGACCTTTCAGTACTAGTGCTGATCATTATTGTCCAGTTCTTGCGGATTTCGCTAGGAGGCTAACCATGCTGAAGTATTTGGCAAAGGTGCAAAGTAAGGCCTGTTACTTTACGCCCATTTTATGGTTGCTTGCATTGGCTGTGCTTGCCCTATTTTCTTGGTCTGCAGCAGCGGACCAAGAGCAAGCGCAAGGCGGACAGTTCAGCACATTAGGAGATTGGGAAGTACATTACATCGCTTTCCCTAGCACCTTTCTGCAGCCAGAGATCGCCGCTCGCTATAACATCCGCCGAAGTAATGCGCGCGGTTTAATCAATATCTCTGTCCTCGACACGCAACAGGAAGGTAAACCAGCCTTACGAGCACAGATTCAAGGTTATGCATTAAATAGTGTGGGGCAGCGGCAGGAACTTCAGTTTCGCCGCTTTATTGAAGAGCCTGCTATTTATTTTATTAGCGAAGTTCGCCACAGTGATGATGATCGTCTGCGCTTTTTCATTACCATTCGCCATGGTAACGAAACTCAAGAGCTTAGGTTTCAGCACACTTTTTATCGCGACTAATGTTATCGCGACTAAAGCGTTCTAGTCAGCCGAGCCGAACGACACGAGCAAACGAAATTTAGACTGACCGCGTTTGCTCGATAACCTTCACACCCACTTTTAATATCACCCCATCGTCAGCCACTTCACGCACTGTGAACATTAAGTTTCCAAGGACTATGTGGTCACCGATAACCACGCGGCGGTGGAAACGACGGCGAAAAATGCTGCGGATATCCGTATTTAAATCCTCATAAGCATCTTCTGGAATGACATAGAAACCGGATAAATCGGCCAAAGTAATATCGGCATTGAGCACGAAATCACCAAAGAATGATTTACGATTCACACGTTTATCACTGCCTGACGAAGCCAACACTTCGCTTATTTTTGCTACATCGGAGGCACGTGTCAGCACCATCAGGTGATCACCAGCTAGAATCTGCGGATTGTCGCTACTGCGGAGCCATTGTCCGTCGCGAACGACACCAACAAAATCGGCCTCTCGAGGTAAATTAATTTCGTGCCAAAAATGTTCCACGGCAAGCGAGTCTTCAGTAATTTTAAACACGGCGACTTCCAAGACGTCATCCGCACGAATCAATTCGATTGGCGTGCGTGAGTCAGGTTCAGGCTCGGGCGGAATCTCTAAGCCCATTTTGCGAGCAGTGAAGGAAATACTCCAACCTTGCACCACTAACGAAACCAACACGACAACAAACGCAATTTCGAAATAGAGTTGCTGGTTCTCGAGGCCAGCGATCCAAGGAAACAGAGCCAAAACAATCGGCACAGCGCCGCGCAACCCTACCCAGCTAATAAAGATTTGGTCTCGCCATGGAAATCTGAACGGTGCCAAACTGATAAAAACTGCAATTGGGCGCGCGACAAATATCAGCACAACGGCAAGTGCCAAGGCCGGTAGCATGACATCAACCACTGAACTCGGTGTCATTAAGAGCCCAAGCATTAGGAACATGACGATCTGCGACAGCCAGGCCAAACCATCATGAACTCGCAGAATATGCATAACCTGCGGAAGCTTCGCATTACCGACTAAATACCCCATCAGATACACAGCAAGAAATCCGCTACCACCGAGGTTTGCGGTCAAGCCAAACACGAGGATGCTACCAGCAATCGCAAGTAAGGGGAAAAACGAAATATGGAGGTTTAACTTGCGACATGTGAGTACAAAAAGTCGTCCTCCCAAGTAACCCAAAACAGCGCCCACAATTGCTTGTTGCAAAAACACTGCGACAACTCCCCATCCCAAAGGAAGATCTGGTTGCGCGAGGACGCTCACTAACGTCACCGTTAACATGACGGCCATCGGATCATTACTACCCGACTCAATCTCTAACGTTGCTGCAACACGTTCTTTTATGCGCAGTTTTTGCGACTGGAAAATTGAAAATACGGCAGCGGCGTCGGTCGAACTTAATATAGCCCCAAGTAACAGGCCTTCAATCCACGAGAACCCGAATAAATAGGCGGCAGCAATACCCGTCACCGCGCAGGTAATCACAACACCGATGGATGCTAACATAGCCGCCGGAGCTAGGGCCACACGAAAGCGTTCAGGATGAGTTCGTAAACCGCCATCAAAGAGAATAATGACAAGCGCCACAGAGCCAATTAACAAGGCCATATCAGGGTTATTAAAGCTAAGTCCTAGTAACCCCTCTTCGCCTGCCAGCATACCCACTGAAAGGAAAACTAAAAGCAGCGGTGCCCCCACGCGCACCGAAAATTGCACAGCAACGATACTAACGAATAGCATTGCACCAGCTATGAGTATGAGTAAATTCACTGCTTCCATCGGGGCTTCATTTTTCCTTTCGTGAACTTCAGGGCAATTGATAATAACACATCAAAGGAAGTGCGCTATAATCGCAGCTGAAAATTAATGAACCATGACAGATTTAAAATATGTCCAAAAATCAAATGATTATTAATTCAACGCGGAAAGACCTCGTGCTCGCAACGGGCAACCAAGGCAAGCTAGCTGAGTTAAGTGCATTGTTGAGCCCGCTCGGTTGGAAGGTTCGCGCACAAACTGAGTTAGGTGTGAGTGACGCTGATGAAACCGGACTAACGTTTATTGAAAATGCCATTCTTAAAGCCCGCCACGCTTGTGCCGCGACAGGAATACCTGCACTCGCAGATGACTCAGGTCTGGCGGTCGATTATCTCGGCGGTGCCCCAGGTATTTATTCTGCTCGCTATGCGCAAATCGAGGATGGCGTCGTTTTTGCCCAGGCCACTGATCATGGCGAACCATTAACGAAAGACCAGGCCAACATCGCGAAATTGCTCGCGGCGCTACAAGGTGTTCCGAGCGATCAGCGCCATGCACAATTCCATTGCGTGTTAGTTTATATGCGCAGCGCCGATGACCCTACTCCAATTGTTTGTCATGGCGTTTGGCCTGGGTACATTACTGAATCTGCAAGCGGCGCTGGCGGTTTTGGTTACGATCCGATTTTCTTTATTCCTGAGCATCAGTGCACTGCTGCCGAACTACCGCGCAGGCTGAAAAGCGAGATCAGTCATCGTGGCCAAGCGCTAGCTGCGCTGTTAAAGCAATTACAATGAATCAAACGAACTTGTTAACGCTACCGCCATTAAGCCTTTACGTGCATATTCCATGGTGTGTGCAAAAGTGTCCCTATTGCGACTTCAATTCTCATGCGCAACCGGACGTAATCCCTGAGGCCGAGTATATTGCATGTCTGCTTGCTGACCTCGAAGAGGACCTAGAGTACGTGCAAGGCCGCGAGTTGCAATCCATCTTCATTGGTGGCGGCACACCAAGTCTATTTTCAGCGGCAGGGATCCACAAACTCCTCGCTGGAATTCGTGAGCGTGTGCCATTTAGCCAAGACATTGAGATTACCTTAGAAGCTAACCCTGGCACCTTTGAGACCGAGCGCTTTGCCGGCTTCGCTGCTGCTGGTGTGAATCGCCTCTCGATTGGAGTGCAAAGCTTACAAGCTGAGCAACTCAAACGGCTCGGGCGCATTCACGACCCAGAGCAAGCCCAAACAGCAGCGCAGCACGCTAGCACCTTGGCATTAACAAGTTTTAACCTGGATTTAATGCACGTAATGCCAGACCAAACGTTAGCGACGGCAATGGCAGATCTTGAAGGCATTATCGCGTTAAACCCGCCACACATTTCTTGGTATCAATTGACTATCGAGCCGAACACTCTGTTTGCTAGCCAACCACCTGAATTACCGCATGATGACCTGTTATGGGATATTTATGAACAAGGGCATCAGCGCCTTGCTGCTGCTGGCTATGAGCAGTATGAAGTGAGTGCTTATGGCAAGCCTGGACATCGCGGCAAGCAT
>JAMCRH010000074.1 GCA_023380515.1 Gammaproteobacteria bacterium
AGAAGTGAATATCAAGCGGTAACCCGGCAAGCTCCAAAACGCGCCGCCATTTTTTGCCATAAGCTTTCTTATCCCACGGCTGTTCTATACCTTGCAGCGCCATTTTGTCAGACGGAAACATAAGGCCGCTGGTAGGCTTCCCACGTTGAACGCGCCATTTGTTCAGCACCTCGGCAAGCTCGCCTAAAATTGGAAACTCTACTTCTATAGGGTTCGGGTGGTGCTTGGTCTTGGTAGGTACAAATCTCAGAATGTCATATTCTGAGCCTTTCGCGTGAAGCTGCTTAATGTCTTGCCAGCGTAAATGCAAAATGTCTTTTGGCCGCATACCAGTAAGCCGGGCAATATGGGCAAAGGGTATAAACCAGCAAGGGTACTCTAGCCCTCTCAGATCGGCTAGGTGCTGATTCTTTTCAAGTCTGAGGCTGCGTGTCCGTTTTGCAATTACGTCTTGTCCGTATGCTTTTAGCCCAACTTGGATAAGTTCGCGTTGCTTGTCATTGAGCAGGTCACGCCCTAAGTTATAAGCTTCGTTGTGTTGCTCTTGCCTTTCCTTTTCTTCAATAGTCGCGCCCCGTAACTTAATACCTTTTAACGGGTAGTCATCTAAAACTGGTTCATCGTTTACATGGCCGTTCTTTTGGCCTGCTGCATACTTCAACATGGCAGCGAATGCGCCAAAGTAGCTTTTACGGGTGGTGTGCCATACGCCCTTATAGGTTTTTCCTTTTCGGGTAAACTCTCGGCACATCATTTCAGCTTCCCAGTTTCGTATATCTCTAAGGGTTAGCTGGTTCATCGGCACTTTCCACAACGAGCCAAAGTTCTGTTTGATCTTGTTTAGCGTTGCGCGTGCGTTTTCTTTGCCACATTTTTGCTCAAGGGCTGGCGCGTACACCTCACTAAAATATCGACCTACTTCTAAAACGCTCTGTGTGCGCTTCTGCGCGGCTAACGCTTCTCGCTTCGCTATCGGGTCAGCTTCGCCTTTAGTGATCCCTGTACGCCAATCTAAGGCTATCTGCGCGGCTTCTTGTGGCTTCATAGCAGGATAGCCGCCAATAGTTACCCTGCGGCGCTTTCTGCCTGCATCCTGATAACTCAAGCGCCAGCTTGCACCCTTACTGTTTTTTCGCAAATGAAAACCCGTAATGCTGTCGCAATGAAGCTCTTTACCTGTAGCTGCAGCATCAAAGAATTTTTTAGCCTGTGCGGTGGTGATAGATGTTTTCATAAATAGCCCTTTTTGGCTGCCACTTGAAAACGAGGGGCAGAATAGGGGCAACTATAACGCATCAAGGGGCAAAAAACAGCAACTTAACGCAACAATGAAAGGCGGCTAAAATCCACCGCAAGCCTTTAAAAATAAGGCCAAAGCCTTTTCTGGTGCGGTCTGTAGAAAATCACATGGGTTTACATGGGGTGTCAGGGGTCGCTGGTTCAAATCCAGTCACGCCGACCAAAAAATACATGAAAGAAAGGGGTTCAGATTATTATCTAAACCCCTTTTTTATGACTACAAAACGATGAATTGAAGGTTGATGCAACGGCTAGCAACTAGCCCTACTCGCCGCCAATGTGTTCAGCTAAAAAGTCGAGCATCATCTGCCAGCGTTCAATATTGTTCTCTGATTTATAGAACCCATGACCTTCTGACTGTTTAACCAGTACAGTGTAATCACGTTCATACCGCTTTAATGCAGCCTCCATTCGATGTAAGTGCTCTATCGGTGCACGCATGTCGCGTCCGCCATGCACTAACAATAGCGGCCGGCGTAAACGTTCAATTTGATGACTCGGCGATTGCCCCCGTAACTGCTCTTGTTCGGTCCCGAGCGCACGCTGCAAGTATGCCAAGCCAAAATCACTTTGCGGCAAATCTCCGAGAGTAAACATCAGCTCTAAATCATAAAATCCACTCAGACTAATCGCGCATTGATAGACTTCTGGGTATTCTATTGCCGACATCACTGCAGCATAGCCACCAAATGACGCGCCATAAATACAAATGCGTTCAGGGTCGATAAGCTTTTGATCCACCAAGTGCTGCACGCCATCAGTGATATCAGCAAGAATACCCCGCCCCCATTGCTCAAAACCTGCGCGCTCAAAGGCCAAACCAAAGCCTGAAGAACCCCGAAAATTTGGTTGTAAGACAGCATAACCATGGTCGGCGAGTAGTTTTGCTTCTAAATTAATAATCCCCATTGAATCACGCACACCAATCGGGCCACCGTGAGGCATGACAACAAGTGGTAACTCTTTCTTATTATCGCCTGCTGGCAAGGTCAGTAAGCCGTGAATTTCAACGCCTGCTCGTGTTTGATAGCGAATGGCCTGAGTAAAGGGTATTGAACGGTCTTGTAACCATGGGCGACTTTGCGCGAGTAGTTCAAGTTCATTCGTTTCTTGGTTAAACAAGTAAAACTGACGTGAACGGTTGGCCGATTGTACGGTAAGGATTTGCTTAGAGTTATCTGCTGTTGCGGAGTGAATCTGCACCTGTTGCGCTGGAAAGGTCGCTAATATTCGCTGAAAGCTTTCGACATCTGCATCAGAGCGACTGTCATCAAAGAAAACGTGTTCAAATCCCTCAAATTCGAAGCGTGCACCGATGACTTGCTGTGGTCGTCCGTATTTGAAACGAAATATCGGCTCGAGATCAACGAGTGGATGGCTAGCGATCAATGTCTCTTTATTATCGCTGAAATTAAAGCTGGCAATCGCATAAGTGTCCGTGGCATGCGCTGATAAACCGACCAGGTCCTCTCCGTTATTTGCGAAGGTCAGTGGAATGAAACCGCCCTCTAACTCATCTTCTTCGCTGATTTTTTCCCAATTGGCGCGTGCATTTGGTCGATACATCATCACCACATGGTTCGGGTTATCCGGTGAAACGCCTCTCGCAATCCTGACTGTGCCGGTATTGTCCGTCAATAAGTGAATTTGCGAACCACGAAAGGTCCGCACCGGCACTCGCCCTTCACTGCGTTTGCGACCGCTGTCTACACGCATACGATAGAGATCAAGAAACGGTTGCGATTCACGCATACTGAACTGCGAAATGAGGACTTCGCCATTCCGATCGGGGAGTAAATCAATCAATTCAGCGAAAACAAAATCACCATCACGAGAGCGCGGCCCGGTGAGGATGACCCGTCGTGAGCCATCGGCATCCATGGCGATCAGCTCACCGGTTGCGATTGGATGTTCTAGTGCACCAATTTCTCGTGCCGTGGTCATTAGCAGTCGATTATTGCTAACCCAGTGAAAATCATCCACGGACTCATTTCCGCGCAAATGCGTCGCCGAAAGCACTGCACGTGACTGCAGATCCAGCACAGTAAGGCGGATTGCACCGTCATTGTCGCGACTCGTTGCAGCTAGGTAATCGCCTTGCGGAGAGATTTTGATATCAATGAATTGCGAAGGCCGCGCATAATCGGCGAGGTCTAATCCACTGGTTGTGTTGGCGAATCCCACCATGCTAATCAGCCCGAGTACAATTAACCCGACTTTTAGCCACACTCCTTTCATACCATTTTCTACCTTGTCGTAAGCGCTAAACAGCGAATGACTTGACTGGTCATTTCAGCACTCATCGTCCGTGAATCGATTGCGTTCAATTTACCTCGAAGCCTCAATTATCCCACGAATAAACTGTTCAACAATAAAATCAATGTAAGCAGATGTTACATTCATATGAGTCACTAAGCGCATGCGTGCGGCGCTCGACAAAATAACCCCCTGTTGGCGACAATATGTGGCTGTTTTTTTCGCAAGTTCAGGATCTGCGAAATTAACATAAACCATATTTGTCACGGCTGGCTCTACCTGCACCGTGTCGATTCCCTGAGCGGAGATCGCTGCAGCAAGCTGGTTTGCTAGGGTTTCGGCATTGTCATGATCGTCTTGTAAGCGCGATATATTGTGATCGAGCGCATAATCAATCGCGGCTCCAACAATACCCGCCTGCCGCATACCACCACCCAACATTTTGCGCCAGCGTCGCGCTTTTTGAATAGTTTCTACATCAGCCGCTAACATCGATCCAATTGGCGCCCCTAACCCTTTAGAAAAACACACGGAGACACTATCGAAGCCTGACGTGAGCCTATGAATAGACTCGCCACTGGCAATGTGGGCATTAAACAAACGCGCACCATCAAGGTGAAGCTTAAGCTTGTGTTCCGATGCAAAGTCACGTGCGGCGCTTAGAAAAGACATCGGCATCACTTTGCCGGTATGGGTGTTTTCCAATGCTAAAAGTCTCGTCACTGGGAAATGCGGGTCATTCGGTTTGACTTTCTTTTTAAGCCCGACTAAATCTAACGTGCCGTCAGCCTGAATTGGCACAGTTTGTGGCACAATCCCACCCAACACTGCAGCGCCGCCTGCTTCATACCGATAGGTGTGATACTCCTCGCCGGCTAAATACTCTTCACCACGCTGACACTGACTCAACAATGCGAGCAAATTACTTTGTGTGCCACTCGTACACAGCAGCGCCGCTTCCTTGTTTAATAGCTGAGCAACGCGCTGCTCCAGCTCATTCACGGTTGCATCTTCGCCATAAACATCATCACCAACAACTGCATCAGCCATGTATTGGCGCATTGCGTCGCTTGGCAAAGTAACCGTATCACTACGTAAATCAATGATTGTCATTATCGTCTCGCTTAGCAAAAAGGCAGCGCGAACGCTGCCTTTCCATTTCCAGTCGTTAACCTACCAAATTTTGATTCGTACCGACTCATCGCGGTACATCGCATCGCCTGGCTGAACATCAAACGCCTCATAAAACTCAGGCATATTCGACAGCGGCCCTAGAACTCGATATTTTCCTGGTGAATGAGGGCCAACCACCACTTGCCGACGCAGCGCCTCATCACGGAATTTAATCCGCCAGATTTGTCCCCAACCAATGAAGAAACGCTGTTCTGGCGTAAATCCGTCGATCACTTCACCGCCACTTTCCCCAAGCGAATTGAAATAACCGCGCCAAGCGACATTCAACCCGCCGAGGTCTGCAATGTTTTCCCCGAGACTTAATGCACCTTGTAGATACAGGTCATCGATCGGGTTGAAACCACTAAACTGATCAATCATGAGTGCCGCGCGCTCGCGGAATTGATTCTCGTCCTCTGGACTCCACCAATCACGCAAGTTACCTTCGCCGTCTGAGCGACGACCTTGATCGTCAAAGCCGTGTGTAATTTCATGCCCAATCACCGCACCAATGGCGCCATAGTTAATCGCATCGTCGGCAAGTGGTG
>JAMCRH010000075.1 GCA_023380515.1 Gammaproteobacteria bacterium
AGGAAATGGCCGATGTGTTGAAGCAGTACCAGCATGTGAAAGATTTTGTTTGGTGTCAGGAAGAGCCGCAAAACCAAGGCGCTTGGTATTGTTCACAGCATCACTTCCGTGAAGCAATTCCTGAAGGTGCCAAGTTGTCTTACGCTGGTCGAGCCGCTTCTGCGTCTCCAGCCGTAGGCTACGCCTCAGTGCACAAAGAGCAGCAAGAAAAATTAGTCAACGATGCGCTAACCATTAAATAGGTGAAATTTAACGATGGCGATTGAAATTAAAGTACCTGAATTACCTGAATCCGTTGCAGACGGAACGATTGCGACCTGGCACGTGAAAAAGGGTGACAAAGTCACTCGTGACCAGAATCTGGTAGACATCGAAACTGACAAAGTTGTATTGGAAGTTGTCGCAGAAGCGGACGGTGTGATTGGCGAAATTAACGCCGAAGAAGGTGACACTGTTGAAAGCAAAGCCGTGATTGGCACTATCGTTGAAGGCGACGGCGAAGCTGCTGGCTCAGACGACGATGCTGACGATGCCGAAGACGCAGAAGCAGACAGCGCTGATGATTCAGACGAAGAAGCGGAAGACGAAGGTGCAGAAGCGTCTGGTGAAAGCATTGAAGTGAAAGTGCCTGAATTACCAGAGTCAGTGAGCGATGCGACGATTGCTACATGGCACGTAAAAGCAGGTGATAGCGTGAGCCGCGACCAAAACTTGGTCGATATCGAAACCGATAAAGTGGTGCTTGAAGTTGTTGCTGAAGCTGACGGTGTATTGGCTGAAATCATTCACGACGAAGGTGCCACTGTGGGTGCCAAAGACGTGATTGGCGTGATCACCCAAGGTACTGCGAAGCCAGCTAAGAAAGCGTCGAAGTCTGCGAGTAAAGCAGAGACTTCGTCTGCATCTGATAGCGACAAAGACAGTTCAGACGCTGTGAGCCCATCGGTTCGCCGTTTGCTTAAAGAGCATGATTTAGACGCGTCTGATGTCAAAGGTACGGGTAAAAATGGTCGTTTGACCAAAGAAGACGTGGAGAAGCACGTGAAGAATGCAAAAGACGCCCCAGCTAAGCAAGAATCTAAGCCAGCGTCAGCGCCTGCATCTGCGGGCGGCGACCGTACCCAGAAACGTGTGCCAATGACACGTTTGCGTAAGCGTATTGCAGAGCGCCTGTTAGGTGCTAAGAACGATACCGCGATGTTGACCACGTTCAATGAAATCAACATGAAGCCAATTATGGACTTGCGTAAGAAGTATCAGCAAGAGTTTGAAGAGCGTCATGGTACGCGTCTAGGCTTTATGTCGTTCTATGTGAAAGCTGTGGTTGAAGCATTGAAGCGTTTCCCTGAAGTAAACGCGTCAATTGACGGCGACGATATCGTGTATCACAACTATTTTGACGTCAGCATTGCTGTGTCAACGCCGCGTGGTTTGGTCACTCCAGTACTGCGTGATTGCGACAAAATGAGCTTGGCTGATATCGAAAAAGGTATCAAAGACCTAGCAATTAAAGGTCGTGACGGTAAATTAACATTGGATGAAATGCAGGGCGGTAACTTCACTATCACCAATGGTGGTGTGTTCGGTTCGTTGCTATCGACTCCAATTTTGAATCCACCGCAAAGCGCAATCTTGGGCATGCACAAAATCCAAGATCGGCCAATGGCGGTAGATGGCAAGGTCGAAATCCTGCCAATGATGTACTTAGCGTTGTCGTATGACCACCGCATCGTTGATGGTAAGGAATCGGTTGGCTTCTTGGTCACCGTGAAGAACTTGCTGGAAGACCCACAGCGTCTGCTTCTGGACGTTTAAGGGGAAGACCGCAGCCGCAGTGTAAACTGCGGCTGTTATTTTTGCGTCCAAGGGCTTATAATCCGACGCGAAATTCGGGTAAGCAGCTACGGCTGCTTTCATTTTGAATGAACAGATGGAAAAAGCATCATGAATTTGCATGAGTATCAAGCAAAGCAGCTATTTCGTGAGTTCGGTTTGCCAGTATCAAATGGTGAAGCGGTAGACTCAGCGGATGCAGCTGTTGAAGCAGCCAAAAAAATTGGCGGCGACAAGTGGGTAGTTAAGTGTCAGGTTCACGCTGGTGGCCGCGGTAAAGCGGGCGGTGTGAAGCTGGTTTCAAGCTTGGACGAAGTTCGTGGCTTTGCGGATAAGTGGCTAGGTCAAAACTTAGTGACCTATCAAACAGACGAAAATGGTCAGCC
The DNA here is from genome assembly GCA_023380515.1 of Gammaproteobacteria bacterium. The sequence continues at coordinate 2,220 of JAMCRH010000075.1, forward strand.
AGTAAGCAAAATTTCAGTGGAAGATTGCACTGAAATCGCTCAAGAGCTTTACTTGGGTGCTGTGATTGACCGTGCAACTCGCAAAATCGTTTTCATGGCCTCGACCGAAGGTGGCGTGGAAATCGAGAAAGTTGCAGAAGAAACTCCAGAGAAAATCTTAAAAGCAATTATCGACCCAACGGTTGGCGCATTGCCTTACCAAGGTCGTGAGCTTGGCTTCAAGCTAGGTTTGAACCCTGAGCAAGTGAAGCAATTCACCAAGATTTTCCTAGGCCTTGCGAAAATGTTCGAACAGTACGATTTCGCGTTGTTAGAAATCAACCCATTGGTTGTGACTGACAAAGGCGACTTGCACTGCTTAGATGGCAAAATCAACATCGATAGCAACGCATTATATCGTCAGCCTAAAATCAAAGAATTCCACGACCCTTCACAGGAAGATTCTCGTGAAGCGCATGCAGCGAAGTTCGAACTGAACTATGTAGCCCTTGACGGCAACATCGGCTGTATGGTCAACGGTGCTGGCTTGGCGATGGGTACTATGGACATCGTTAAGTTAAGCGGTGGCGAGCCAGCTAACTTCCTTGATGTTGGTGGCGGAGCAACCAAAGAGCGCGTTTCTGAAGCGTTCAAAATCATTTTGTCTGACGACAATGTGAAAGCCGTATTCGTTAACATCTTCGGTGGTATCGTACGTTGTGACATGATCGCAGAAGGGATTATCGGTGCAGTTGAAGAAGTTGGCGTTAAAGTGCCAGTGGTTGTTCGCCTTGAAGGTAACAACGCTGAACTGGGTACGCAAAAACTCGCCGAAAGTGGCTTGAACATTGAAGCCGCTACCAGTCTGACAGATGCAGCTCAGAAAGTTGTTGCTGCAGCAGCCGGAGGTCAATAATGTCTATCTTGATCGATAAAAACACCAAAGTTATCTGCCAAGGTTTTACCGGTGGTCAGGGTACTTTCCACTCTGAGCAAGCCATTGCT
>JAMCRH010000076.1 GCA_023380515.1 Gammaproteobacteria bacterium
TCCCGAATTTGTTTTGCCGCAAATCAAACTAGACTACGAACCTGTTGAAGCTTTACCCCCATTATTAAAAGATCTTCGCATCGGCGTGGCTAAGGATGCAGCATTTGCCTTTGTTTATCAGGCAAATCTGGATTGCTTAACCGCTATGGGTGCTGAGCTGGTATTTTTCTCGCCATTAACTGACTCAAAACTTCCTGAAGTGGATAGTCTTTATCTGCCCGGTGGTTACCCTGAACTGCATCTGGAAACTCTCAGCCAAAATATGTCGATGCGTCAGGCGATATGTGAACACATTAATGCCAATAAACCGGTTGTGGCTGAATGTGGTGGCATGCTGTATTTATGCCGTACATTAACCGATAAGCATGGCCAACAAGCTGAAATGTGTGGCGTGCTTGCCGCTGATGCCAAATTGCAGGCCAGATTGACGGCCTTGGCCTTGCAACAAATCACTATTGATAACCACAGTTTACGTGGTCACACCTACCACCATTCATTGTTGGAAAATCAACCCGACGCTATCGTCTATGCTGAATGCCCGAATGGCAATAAAGTCAGTGAAGCCGTGTTTCAGCAACAACGCCTGACCGCCAGCTATATCCACTTTTATTTTCCGTCAGCCCCCGAACTAATTGCCCGTTGGTTTACCCCATGAGTCTGGATAAATACCGTTTTAATGAGCAGGACCGTGAGGCGGTTTATCGCGCAATTGGTGAGCGTCGGGATATGCGTCATTTTATTGCTGATCCCATCGATCAGGATATTCTGCAGCGATTATTTCAAGCAGCCTGGCAGGCTCCCAGCGTAGGACTGATGCAGCCTTGGCGGATGATTCGGATTACCGATACCGGCATCCGCAACGCTATTCATCAAATCGTTGAAAACGAAAGAGTTCTAACTGCCAAGGCGTTGGGTGAACGTGAAACGGAATTTCTAAAACTAAAAGTCGAAGGTATCCTGATCGATGGCGAAGTACTGGTAATGACACTGATGGATAAACGCGAAGCACATATTTTTGGTCGGCGTACCCTGCCGGAAATGGATCTGGCCTCGGTATCGTGTGCCATTCAGAATATGTGGCTGGCTGCGCGTGCCGAAGGATTGGGTATGGGTTGGGTATCCTTGTTTGACCCCAAACAATTAGCCGATTTACTGGGGATTCCTGATGGTGCCTGCCCGGTGGCTATTCTGTGTTTGGGTCATGTTAATGAGTTTTACCAGCAGCCCATGCTGGAGCAAGAAAACTGGCGACAACGCCAGCCCTTGAATGAACTCATCTTTGAGAACCGCTGGGAAGAAAAAACCAGCTCATGACCTTCATCATTATGTTGTCTGCTTTGATTATGGATTGGCTATTTGGCGAACCGAAACGGCTGCACCCTCTAGTCGGCTTTGGCACTTTGGCGAATAAAATCGAAGCACGTCTTAATCTCGTTCATCAGCATCGATTTCTTCAGTTTTTAGCTGGCATGATGGCCTTAATCATTTGTGTGGTGCCAATTACAATTATCACTTATCTAATTAGCCAGTTTCCTTTATGGGGAAGTCTTTTTTCCGCTGTGCTGTTAACGCTGTGTCTGGGGCATCGTAGTTTGTTTGATCATGCCCGGCCTATCCTGCACGCCATGCAACAAGGTGATACCCAACACGCCAGAGCATTAACCAGTCGCATTGTCAGTCGGGATAAAGAGCATATTGATGTGAATAAAGCGACGATTGAATCGGTGTTGGAAAATGGTAACGATGCTGTTTTTGGTACGCTTTTCTGGTTTGTTATCGGTGGTGCAGCCGGAGCGGTCGCCTACCGTCTGATCAATACATTGGATGCCATGTGGGGCTATCGAACTTCGCGATTTTTCTATTTTGGTAAAACGGCAGCCCGCTTGGATGATTTGTTGAATTTTGTCCCAGCCCGACTCACCGCGTTAAGTTATGCCCTGCTTGGCAATACTCGAAAGGCATTAAGCTGCTGGCGTCAGCAAGCACCATTATGGGACAGCCCAAATGCCGGTCCGGTAATGGCAAGTGGTGCGGGCGCTTTAGATGTTCAACTCGGTGGGGCCGCCTGTTATCACGGAGAATGGCATCAACGCTCACAGCTTGGTACATCAAATCCGGCTGAAGCAAACGATATTGGGCGTGCTTTAAGATTGGTCTCTAACAGTGTGCTGTTATGGCTTGCCGTTACAGGGATTATTACGGGAATCATTTATGCTTAATCATGGTGGCCGAATTCACGCCTATGCCAAACAATATGGTATCGCCACCAATGACTGGCTGGATCTGTCTACAGGTATAAACCCCAACGGCTGGCCGGTGCCTGATTTCGTACCATCATCAATGTGGTCGCGGTTACCCGAAGATGAAGATGAATTGATCGACCAGGCCAGAACTTATTATCAATGCCAGCATATTCTGCCAGTTGCCGGTTCTCAGGCTGCTATACAGATGTTACCGACTTTAAGATCAGCTTGTCGGGTCGCCGTTCTATCACCAGCCTATGAAGAACATCGTCATTGCTGGCAGCAGGTAGGTCATGAAGTAGTGGCGTTGGAAAGCTTTGAACTGGAACAGCAAATTGAACAGTTTGATGTAGTCGTAGTGGTTCATCCAAATAATCCCAGTGGTGAAACCTTTGACACAACACGTTTGATGAAATGGCATGAGCGTTTGCAAAAACGCGGTGGCTGGTTGATTGTTGATGAAGCGTTTATTGACGTCACGCCAGAACATAGTCTGGCTTCTCACTCTGCTCCGATGGGGCTGTTTGTATTACGTTCGCTGGGCAAGTTTTTTGGCTTGGCCGGTCTAAGAGTTGGCTTTGTTATGGCGCATCCTGATTTATTAACAAGGCTCGCTGAAAAAATTGGCCCATGGTCAATTGCCTCAGCCTCGAGATGGATAGCCAGTCAGGCACTGGCCGATAAAAACTGGCATCAACAATCACGTCAGTATTTACCGCAACACGCCCAACGATTGACTGAGCTGCTCGGTCAGGCACCGGCCAGCCGT
>JAMCRH010000077.1:0-6248 GCA_023380515.1 Gammaproteobacteria bacterium
GCCATTTAATGACGTTGGCTTTCCGGGGGTTCGTATCATGGAAACCAATGAACACTATGACCGTCAGCACCAAGACTTACGTAACGAAGACGGACGTCACTTTGGCGACACGATCGAGTATGTTGATTTCGATTATGCCGCAAAACTGACTGCGTTGAACGCGGTGACGTTAGCCAGTATGGCATGGGCTCCAGCGCCACCGAGTGACGTTGAGATTCAAGGTGCAGTGCAACCGCATACAACTCTCAGTTGGGCACCGGCAAACGAACAGGAAGCAGACACCATTGCAGGCTATCGCATTTATTGGCGCTATACAGATGCACCGAACTGGCAATTTAGTCGCGACGTCGGTAATGTAACAGAGTTCACGTTACGGAACGTTGTGATCGACAATTACTTCTTTGGAGTTGCCAGTGTTAGCAAGGATGGTTTTGAAAGCCCAGTGGTTTTCCCTGGTGCAGCGGGTACGTTCGACCTGCGTTAATTTTTCTCAGATACGCCCAACCGCCAAGGCACTGTATTGCAGTGCCTTGGCTTTGCCATTAAGTCTGTCCTTGAGCGCTTGTTCGGACATGGGCTCGGACGCTGAAATTGAAGTTTTGCAGCAACAGGCATCACAAACGGCAGCCTTGCAACAGCTTGACGCAAACACCTCGCGCAATTCTCTGCGCACAGCGCTCGAAGATCCGCGCTTGCATCCTTTCGCTCTAGCCCGAGCAATGTTTGAGCAAAGTGAGATACGAGCTGAAGCTCCGGCCTTTCTCGTGCAGTTTTCGGCTGTATTGCTTGAGGCTAAGGCGGCACCAGATCTAGTTGATGATCTCATCGACGAATTGCTCTCATCGTTTGATGAAATCAGTCGTCAAAACGAATTCCTCGCCGAATATTCGGCTATTTTTTACATGCGCTTGCTGGCAATGAGCGCGAAAACTGCCAATCACGAACGGACTGAACAACTTCGTGTGCAAGTCGAAGCGCTGATCGAGGCTGAAGGAAGCGAATCGTTTGCCAACATCGAACTCTTGCAATATTACCTTGAAGCTGTAGAGCTGGCTGGCGCGCAGCGTCATTTAGACCGACTGCCAAGCGGCTTTGCGCGAACGAATTTTGCGCTAGAGCTGCTGAGCGCCTATCTTGACCGCGGTGATTATTATGCTGCACAGGGCTTAATTGACGAATTAGCGCGTGATCAAGAGCAGTTGCACCAGTTTGCTGAAATGTGGGTGGAACTCTTACTGCGGGCAGATCGTCACGAGGAAGCCATTACTTTTGTGACGCGTGCAACCCAAGATAGGTTATCGATGCTACGCACGGCCGATGACTACCATTTTTATTCGATGCCCACAGAAATTCTCACGTTTATCGGTTTGCTGCACAACCTTGGGCGCCTTGAAGAAGCGCGCGAAGCAACGATTGAAAGTTATCGTATCGCGCGCACTCATGAGCCGCAACCATGGTATGTACTGCAAGCGACGCTACCTTTTGTGAAAGCATTTGCGCAACTCGGTGAACCTGTACTGTTTAATGAAGTAAAAAATCACCTGTTCAGCACGATTTATCAAAATCTTGATGAGGACGACTTCCTTTCATTTGTGAGTACGTTCGTTTTCACCATGGAGAACCTGGAGTTGCAGGCAGAAGGCCTTGAGTTTCTTTCTGTGCTTGCGAGCTACAACGACACGCAAGAGCGAATTCAGGCAGCGGAATTTGAATTTGGCATGAGCCATGGATTTGGAGCGCTTGGGGATACTGAACGCGGTGCTTATTATTTGCAGCGCTTACTGGACGATCCATATCGACTGCAAACGCTCATTGATACGACTTTGATGAATTCGATGAGGGCGGTCGAATACCTGTTGGCTGCCGGCTATGTGAACGAAGTTCTTCACTATTGGGGCGATTCACCTTCATTTTCTATTCAGTTTATGCTGATCGAAAAGCTTACCGCAGAACAGCGTTTCGTTGATGCTCTGGAGCAGGTAGCAAGCCTCGAGTTTGACACCATTAATGAGGCTTTCTTTCTACTTATGGTCGCGAAAGGATATTTAGAGCAGGAGATTTTGCCTAACGCCGACGCGCGAGAAGTAATGGCACGGCACTGGCAGCGTTACATGCCAATGGAGTAACGAAACACGCAAGGAAGGCAACTATGATTACAACCCGAAGAATCAGGCTTGCAAATATTTTTTTAGCCATGACGATGGCCTATACCACAACCGCCAACGTTTTTATTTCAGTTTGCCGCGGCTTTAATGGACGCAGAGGCTGCACCAGATTTAGTCGATCGCGAGCTTGATGTCTTGCTCAGCGAGTTCGATGAGATTAGTCGCCAACAAGAGTTTTATGCTCAGAGTCCTTGGGTGTTTTATATTCGCGTGCTGCGGTTCAGCCAACGGACCGGCAATCATGAGCGAACGGAGCGCTTACGCTTACAAGTTGAAAATTTTGTCGAGTTGTACCCCGTTGACATGAATGCAAGAGGGCAGTTGATTGAGTTTTATTCTGAACGCGATGAGCTTGATCATGCTCGTCGCCACTATGATCGAATTGACGACCGTTTCGGTCGCATTACCTTTGGACTGTCCCTGATCGAAGCCTACGCAGAGCAAGGGAATCAACGTGCGGTGCAGCATCTGGTTGATGAACTGAGTCGTGACTCGGAAGGCTTAGGTTACTTGATTAATGATTGGGTTGAGATTCTGCTGCTTGCAGATCGACGCGAGCAGGCGCTCGCATTTCTCCTTGAACGGCGCGATGCCATTTTGGCAACATTGGCCACGGAGAGCCCGCAAATGTTTTACACCCAGACTTATAACTTTACGGTCGTTATTGAAAAGCTACTCGAATTTGATCGCCGCGCCGAAGCAAGAGAAGCATTGGTGCAAGGCTATCGCTATGGCATTGAGAACTCGCCGGGCGATTGGTATCTGCTGCGGGGGGCGCTCCCTTATCTAAAAGGATTTGCTGCACTCGAAGATCCGGCATTTTTGGACGAAGTGAAAAGTGACTTATTTAGCCGGCTCTATGCTTTGTTATCTGAACCCGATAACTTTGCCACAATTTTATTTGGCTTTTCGCAAATTATGAGCGAATTGGAACTTGAAGGGATGGCGATCGAGTTTATTGATCAAGCAGCAAGGTTTAATGACGACGAGCAACGGATTGCCCCCGAACAGCTTTATTTTCTCTTGAGTTATGCCTATGGTCTTCTGGGCGAAGAGGAGCGTGGGCAGGTGTATTTGCAGCGACTTCTTAACGACTTTGCGTTACTTGAGCAACTGATGGGATCAGTTGTTATTCCCCAGAATGTTGTTCTGACCAACTTACTCGAAGCCGGCTATATCGATGAGGTGAAGCGATTAATTGGGCCGAATCCGAATTTTAGCCTAATGCGCGTGTTGTTTGATGCACTGATTGCTGACGGACGGTTTGTTGAGGCACTTGAGATGACCGGGGAGCAACGTATGGATCCTGCTTTTCAAATCATTATGCTATTGCAAGTGGCTCACGGGTATCTGAAACAAGGTCAACTACCCAATCAAGCAGCGCGGGATGTGATGGTGCAATATTGGTCGCGCTATATGCCCATGGAATAGTGTCTTGTCACCCCAAAGAGACGCCGAGGGCGAGCAGGCCAATAAACGCATGAATCAGTGCGACATTGAGCCCCAAAAACGGAACCAATTGTGGAATATTATTGGCGTGCTGATGCACGCCTGTGATTAGTTTTGGTGCAGCGAGGGCCGAAAACAATACCAAAACACTATAGGTTGGTAGGATATGATTCCAAACACCAACGAGCACAATCGCGTAAGCGAGTACTAACTGACTAGAGAAAAGCCAAGCACTGCGACGACGTCCAATCATGATCGGGAAGTGAAAACGGCCAACGGATTCGTCAGCCTCACTGTCTGGAAATTGATTCAGTAACAAGAGGTTGTTTACCAGCAGCATCACCACCACGGCGAGTACCCAAATCATCAAATTTAATTCTTGCGCAAACACCCAAGCAGCGCCGAGAGTCATCAATAGACCAAAACCAACGCCTGGTGCAATCAAGCAAAGAACAGGCTCTTGGTTTAAAGGTTTGGTGTAAAACAGAATCAACAAAACGCCCGGGACGCCAAGCCAGAGTAGGTTGAGACTGTATTGCTGAACAATGATGAGGCCAGCGACGATGACAATCAGTAGACTGGATATTGCTAGGGCTAGCGCCCAATTGGCAATGGACGGATTGCGAACCAATGCGCCACTACCACCGCTAAAAGCAGTTTTGCGGGTTTTAAAATCAAGCCCGCTGCGAAAGTCCATATACTCATTGAACGCGTTCACGCTGACATGAGCAAAAACAGCGACCGTACTCACCAAGGCCAGTGTGCTTAGCGGTGGCCATCCGGAAAAGTAATAACCAACCGCCAACGCAAGGAGTAAACAGGCGAGTGTTAGCGTTAAAAAATTCACCCGCGACACGGCCAAAATATCAGAAAGTTTAGGCATTGGTTTTATCTACGTTGTTGGTTTAATTGTTCAGCCAATTAGTTTTGGTAAATAATCCTGCTCAAGCTGCTGAAGCCAAGATTTGCCGAAGTGACGCAAAAATTTCTTTTGGTGTTTACGGAATGCATCACCACATTCGTTTAGCAACTCGGTATTTGCAGCTAATTGTTCAACCTTAACCCAGTCATTCCATACTCGATGTAGGCCCCAGTTGGGGTCATGAATTTCACAGCCGGGTAAGCGATAATGAAACGTTGGTCGAGCTTTGACAAGCTTAGTGTCCACGCGCGCAACCAGTTTGTCCTCATCAAGATGACGAAACAGCGGCAGCATGTCGAGTGCGCGGTTGCGAGTCGGGTTATGTTCGAGGTAGTCGTCCATTAAGGTGTCTAAGTCTGGCCAATACGCCGAGTCCAATGCAAGCTCGAGATACTCTTTGGGGAACGGGTCAATATAGTTACTGATTCGCCGGGAAATGTCAGGGTCAATGCGTGCCAACAGCCAGTCGTACAAACACAAAAATGCTTTGATGTGGGCCATAATTGTCTGGCTATCTAGTTTTGGTAGCTCAGGGTTTAACTGCATGCCAAACGCATAGGCTAAGCTGTCGGAAGAGCCACGAGCACCTGCTATTCTCAGGTCATCCATTAATACCTCAACTTCAGCTAAACGCGATAGCGGTAATGGCGGGCTGACCACTTCAACGGGCACCACGCTTTCCGCCACCCAAGCCAAGCCTTTTTCGGCTGCTGCACGCAGGTCATCTTGCTCTTCTTCACGCCCCATTTTCTTTAAGTATCTATAATCGAACTCAATCACCCAGTCACCGGCGCTGTCACCCTTGATGGTTTTTTCATAGCGGCCTTGCGAGCTAACTTCGCAAGAGTCGCAATGCTTTTTGAGGAACTGAGTCAGCACCTCAGTGGCCGCGTTTAAATCAAGATCGCCAAACTCGATTTCAACACCAACGGCGCGCTCGTCACCTTTTTCGTTCTGCTGTTCGGGCGGTGTTGTTAGATTTGGTTTCGCCATGCTCAATTACTCCTTGTCTGTCGCATCGATAGGCGGATTGATTTCGCTAATCCGGCGGTAGACCCATGCAGGTTTGCCATCGGCAAGATAATACAAATAACGCTCGTAACGCACGCCAACCCGTTCATACCGGTCTAAACGTCGTAATTGCGCAGCGGTCACATAGAAAATTCGGCCTTCAGTAACGCCCTCATCGTCAGGCAGTAAATCTAACCGATAGCGCCGATACCCTTCAAGCTCGGCGGCTTCAGTGGGTACATAAGCACGAATGACAATGGTGCGTACGAATGGATTAGTTAACGTACCAAACGCAAAGACTCGATGTTCAGCCTCTTGATCAATGCCAAGTGTAGTTTCAGAGAAAGTAAAACTATATGGATTTAACCAAATCCACCACCAGACGCCAATTGCTACAATGAGTATCACCAGCACAGTTGTCATTTTTGTCACGCCAACCCCCGTATATTTCATGTTGTTTTTGTGTATCATGCAGGAGTTGTGATTACAAATATAAGATGGGAACAACCAAGAGGAAAAACCCATGCGTACCCTTACTAATTTTGCTCGTTGTCGTGCGTCAGTTGGCGTTGCAGCAGCGGTGACTGCTGCATTATTCCTAACTGCCTGCGGCCAAGCACCGCAAGCCCCTGAGGTGAGTGCTAAACCGGAAGCTCATCCATAATATCAGCAGCATCAATGAGCAAACTCACCAACTCTTT
>JAMCRH010000077.1:6258-6629 GCA_023380515.1 Gammaproteobacteria bacterium
CTCATGTGTTAATTCCAAGCGCCCAAGAGCGTTTAGATATTTATGTACCGGTAGAAATGGGCGTCGATATTTCACATTTAACCGACGCGCAAAAAGAGTTGGTGAGTTTGCTCATTGATGCTGCTGATATTATGGATGAGCTATTTTGGATGCAAGCGTATCCGGGCGACCGCCAAGAGTTTTTATCGCGCATTACCGATCCGAAAGTCCGCCAATTCGCAGAAATTAATTATGGCCCATGGGATCGCTTGAATAACATGCAGCCGTTTCTGCAGGGCTATGGCCCAAAACCAGCTGGTGCTAACTATTATCCGGCGGATATGTCGCGCGAAGAGTTTGATGCGACAGATTTAGCTGGAAAAGATGATCTG
>JAMCRH010000078.1 GCA_023380515.1 Gammaproteobacteria bacterium
CGCTGAAGTCGTCGGCTATGACGACTTTATTAACCACAATGGTGAACAAGGTGCGAAAGACGCCGGTAAATGGCGCTTGGAAGGAAAAGAGTACGTAGTCAAAGACGGCGACGTGATTCATTTCCGCTTCAACGTTTAAGTAAAACGGTACTCCCAAAAAAGTCATATAATAAGCCGTCACCATGACGGCTTATTTGTGCGCTGTTTAACCGACTAATGATTAACAATTTCAGCGTGCATCGGCGCCAGTAATGCCAATAACCGATTCTGTGCTGAGATGCTAATTTGATGATCATCCATCCTAGATCGGGTAGGTGAAAACGAATAAACGTGGTGACGAATGGAGTCGCTGTTCGGGAAACTAACACGATCGCCCGCAGCAACCAGAAGCAAATCAGGCACAAATTGGCGCTGCATTTGGTTCATCACATGCACCGTCGGCGTCAAACCACTACCGTCGCTATGCCCATCCTCCGACGCCTGCGTTTGAAAAAGAATGACGCCTGCGAGCGGCGCCCCTTGAGCGTCCTGAAAAAGTAATGTTGGCGGCGCATTAGCAGCAGCGACCGACATCGCGGACACGCTCAACGTGAGCCAAACTGCGCCGAAGCAGTGAAAAGTAAGCCACGGTGTTGTCAAAACGCCTCCTGTCGTTACGCCGTGTTTTCTGCGCAACTGTTTTTTGTTATTTGTGTTAAGCTAAATGCAAAGTATAGATGACTGCAAATATTTATTTTTCTTCAATTAGGTATACTACGCGACTTTTACTTAAATCGATTGATGGGAGGTCATAGTGGCACAGCGATTTCGAACTGAAACAGACAGCATGGGCCAAGTTGAAGTCCCAGATGATGCGCAATGGAGTGCACAAACACAGCGCGCCCTCAATAATTTTAAAATCAGTGAGTTAACCTTACCCTTCGCATTCATCCGCGCGGTTGCACTGATCAAATATTGTGCAGCCGAAGCCAATAGTGAGCTCGGCCTGCTCAGTCAAAAAAAAGCTGACGCGATCATGCAAGCCGCCTTGGAGGTCTTTGAAGGCCGTTGGCAAAACCAATTCCCCGTAGACGTTTTCCAAACCGGCTCGGGAACGAGCACGAACATGAACGTCAATGAAGTTTTGGCCAACCTCGCGAAACGTAATTCCGGCGTTGAAGTGCACCCCAACGACGATGTCAATTTAGGTCAGAGCAGCAACGATGTAATTCCCACGGCGATTCAAGTGAGTGCAGCTCGCCGGATTCGACGAAAGTTACTGCCCGCACTGGCCAACTTACGCGCAACGATTCAACGTAAAGCAGAAGCCTACACCGATGTTGTGAAGACGGGTCGTACCCATTTAATGGACGCCATGCCGCTCACGCTCAGCCAAGAATTGCTCACGTGGGACGCTCAACTTGAGCAGGCAGAGCAGCGCCTCGAGGCCATCTTGCCGCAGCTGTATTCATTACCCCAAGGTGGCACCGCAATTGGCACCGGCATTAACGCGGATTCTCAATTCGCTGGGTTATTTTGTCAGTCAATGGCGAACTTCACGGAACTGCCCTTTACCAGTGCCGAGAATAAATTCGCGGGTATCGCAGGTCAGGACGTGGCGGTTGCAACCGCCGGTATCATGAGCTCGGTGGCGACCGTAATGATGAAGATCGCCAATGATCTGCGCTGGATGAATTCCGGCCCACTTGCCGGGCTTGGTGAAATTAGCCTGAAAGCACTGCAGCCCGGCTCTAGTATTATGCCGGGCAAGGTTAACCCGGTTATACCAGAAGCTGTGGCGATGGCCTGTGCGCAAGTCATGGGCAATCAAACGACGGTGAACATTGCTGGCCAAAGCGGGAATTTCCAGCTCAATGTCATGCTACCTGTTATTGCCTATAACCTGCTCCAGAGCATTGAGTTGATGTGGAAGAGTGCAAATACCCTCGCTGATCAATGCATCAATGACTTTCAAGTCAATCAGGAACAACTCAATGCTGCGCTTGAACGTAATCCGATTCTCGTCACCGCCTTGAACCCGGTCATCGGTTATAATCAAGCCGCGGCAATTGCTAAAGCTGCCTATGCAAGCAATCGCCCTATTCTCGAAGTCGCAGTCGAAATGACGGATTTAAGTGAAGGCGATTTAGAACGCTTACTCGACCCGTTAAAACTTACCGAAGGAGGATTATCTAAATGAGTCTGTTTAATGTTTTAATTACCGGTGCTAATCGCGGTATCGGCTTGCAGCTCGCCAACCAATACGCCGAAGCCGGTGCGAATGTCTTTGCCACCTGTCGAAAGCCGAGTGCTGAGCTAGAAAAAGCCAGCGCCACCATTATTGCTGATATCGACGTTGCTGCCGCTGATGCCGCGGCCAAGATTAGCCAAGCATTAGGCGATGAAAAAATTGATTTGCTGATTAACAATGCCGGCATTCTTACCCGTGAAACACTTGATGATGCCCCAGCTGCAGACATTCAGCAGCAATTTAACGTCAATGCCTTAGCACCTTTGATGATTACGATCGGTTTGCTTCCGCATCTCAATAAAAATGCCAAAGTTGCTATGATTACCAGTCGCATGGGCTCATTGACCGACAATGGGAGCGGCGGCTATTACGGTTATCGCATGTCGAAAGCAGCGCTCAATGCGGCCGGCGTCTCCTTAGCTCGCGACTTAAAGGACTCCGGCATTGCAGTCGCCTTGTTACACCCTGGATATGTGCAAACCGACATGGTCAATAATACCGGCGACATTACTGCCGCTGAATCTGCACAGCGTTTACGCCAGCGTATCGACCAATTAAACATGGCAAATACAGGGACTTTCTGGCACAGTAACGGTGAAGTTTTACCATGGTAAGCGCCCAGCGCAGAACCTCGTATTAAGAAAGTCTTGCTCAACAAAATAGAGCAGTAATTCGAATATTTTGCTGCTCTTTTAGCCATTTCAGTGTTTTTTTGAGCAGTTGACAGTGAAATGCACATTTTTTTCCGAAAAGGTGTTGACTGCACGGCGGTGGATTCGCATAATACGCGCCGCTGAGACGCACAGAAAGTACATCAGTAAAACGGCTACGTAGCTC
>JAMCRH010000079.1 GCA_023380515.1 Gammaproteobacteria bacterium
TATTTTTTACGTAAGTGGTTACGAGCGCAGCGATAATCAGTAGAGCAACGAGGTAGTAGTTCATATTCCGCCGGTAATTTTTGTGATTTGAGCGATTCGATTCAATGAGCAATGCTATGCTTACATATGTACTTACATATGTACTTACATAACCACTTACGTAAAAAATACAGTTAAAGTTTAGTGGCCGCAAAGGAGCACTAAACTAAATGGGTGATAACGGGGAGTTGTGCATGAAGTACCTTCGATTACTCGCTGCTATGATGTTAGCGACGGCCTTGTCGGGCTGCATTATTTATTACAATTCAGGCGGGCTTAATCTAGGCCGCTATTACATTGTATCGACCGTTGTCGGGGGCGAAGGCGAAATTAGCCCGCGCTCTGCTCAAGTGCTTGACGGTGAGCGCTTAACCATCACGTTGTCACCCGCCGTCGGCTGGACGGTCGGAACCGCTAGCGGCTGCGACGGCCAACTGCAGCAGGACACCTATGTCACCGGACGCATCCGTGCCAATTGCACCGTACGTGTCGACTTCGTTGAAGTGGTTGGTGTCGATATGGAGCAGGCTGACGCTTACACCACCATCAGTTGGACCAACGCGCAGGGTTATACGTTGACTGTTATTGAACCAAAAGGTTAGCTTTTGGCGAGTACTAGCGCTGTGACTTCACTTGCGGCCACGGCTGTTCCCAAGGGTTTAAAAATGCAGGAAACTCGTCCCAATTACAGGGGGTAAAACCATCCTCGGCACTGGGTAGCAAGATAAACGTGTGTTGCTGCCCTTGCCAAGAAAAGCGCAAGGCCATGGCATGAAGCATGAGTCGCGCTGCGCGTTCACCGCCATAGCGCGTGTCGCCCATAATCGGCGCACCGAGGCTTTTCAGCGCCACACGAAGTTGGTGGGTTTTGCCCGACAAGGGACGCAACAAATAAAGTCGGTAGCCGAGCCCGGTTCCAAAACTGAAAAATTGCGTCGTTGCCGGCTGTGTCAAAGTGGTGGTGAGCATCCAGTTGCCATTGCGACTTTTGATCATGTCACCTTGAATCAAGCCCTGTTTCTTTTTCGGCTTATTACCGCCAATCGCGATGTAATATTTCTCAATGGCATGGCTTTCGAATAATTGACCGAATTCACGTGCGGCGTTTTTATGACGAGCGACAATCAGCAGGCCGCTGGTGTCTTTGTCGAGACGGTGCACGGGAAATAGCGACTCCCCCGTCTGTTGCTCCAAACGCGTCACTACACCGAGGTCATCACCTTCACAGTGCATCCCAATTCCAGACTCCTTCAAAATCACATAATAGTCCGGATGAGTTTCTAAAATCTTCAGCATATCAGCGAGATACCATTAGGGACCGTGACCGGAATGGCATTCCGGTCACGGTCCACAATCACGACTAGCGAACCTTTTCTAACGAACAAGGTGCCATTGGGTCTGGCGGCCGGCGAGGTAAATCACGCGGCTGCCGTCGAAATAGGCGCTTTGTTCGAGCTTGACTTGCACCAACTGGTTATCCCACTCCGGAATGGCTTGTTTAATATAGCCTTCAATCGCATAACCGGTATTGGCATACAGCGGCCAGTCGCCTTGAATTGGGGTTGGTCCTTGATTGTCCCACATGCCAATGGTCGGGCCCGGTGCGTGGCCAAAGAACCCAAGCGGATGGGTGTAGGTGCTGCTCAAAATCCCCTCTGCACGGGCTTTTTGTTGCGTTGCCGCAAGGATTTCATTGCCAGTCCGGCCAGTCACGAATTCACCGGTGAGAATATCTTGCCAGCGGTTGCCAGTGGCCAACGCTGATTTGAATGACTCGGGAATGTCATCTTCGTCAGCACGCAGTACATAAGCCATTTCTTGCGTGTCGGTGCAGAGCTTGAAGTAGCAAATACCAACGTCGGTATGCAATACGTCACCGCGCTGAATCACACCGCTTTCGCCGCAAAATGGCGTGTCTTCTTCACAGGTGATACCAGGGCGTTGGTAAGTGACGTACGGCATAAACCAGATCGGCAGCTCAAGCTTACTAAAACGCTCGCGAATATACCAAGCCACGTCATCTGTAGTCGTGACGCCTGGGGTGATCACCCGTGAACTAAAGGCTTCGCTAATCACCCCGCGGGCAATGCCAACAATATGCGGATACACTGCGAGTTCTTGCTCGGTGCGTTGCTCAATCCAGCGCACCACAAGGTTTTCGGCGGAGACAAGGCGGTTCTCGAATTCACTTGGTAGCACTTCAAGCAAACGCGCATGCATGCCTTGGGTTAGACCATCAGCCACCGACCAGTCGCGCGAGACATTAATACCGATGCGCTGTGGATTCTTGGCCACAATTAGCTCGCCAAGTGCCTGCCACTGTTCATCTAGGCTGCCGCCTTGCCATGCCGAGTCATACGGACCGCCAAGTGGGTAGGTGTTGACGGTTTCGCGAGTAACCGAACCATCTGCTTGACGGTGAAACACCAGCATGGTGGTGCGACGTGCGGCAAACGTTGGCTGTGGTACTAAAGTAAAATAAACCGGGTCTTCCGCTTTTTCGCGATTGATCACCAACCACATGTCGAGGTCTTGCTCGGCCATGAGTGCCGGTAACAAATTGTCGAGGCGGTCGGTTAGCATGCGGTTTTCTGGACCGATGCGCTCACGATGGGGCACGATGGAAAAGTCAGTTGCGTTTTCAATCACGCGACCTTGGTCAAATTCGGTCGCCTGGACTGTCGTTGGTACTATCGTTGGCACTATGGCGAGAGCCGGCAGTGCGAGCCCGGTCAATATTGCTAAAGAAAGTCGTTTCATAATTATTGTCGTGGCGCTAAGCGCCCGTCCTTTGTTTTTGTCCGAATTAACGGATTTATCCTACCTCAATTCGGCGCGGAAGGGGAATGCATGATATTCTGCACGAAAGCATTGGCGGTCAACGAGAGTATTATGGCGATACTGATTTCCCAGCGCGTGGAAATTTCGGAACAAGAAATTGAGTGGCAATTTATTCGCTCAAGCGGTGCTGGCGGCCAGAATGTCAATAAAGTCGCGACGGCGGCGCAGCTGATCTTTGATATTCAGGCCTCGTCACTGCCTGAATTTTATAAAGAACGTTTGCTGAAACTCAGTGATCACCGTATTACTGCAAGCGGCAAAATTATTATTAAGTGCCAGGAAACCCGAAGTCAGCTGCAAAACCGTGAGCTGGCGCTCGAGCAGTTTATTGCCTTGGTACGTAGCGTGAATAAAGTCGTAAAGAAGCGTATTGCGACCAAACCTACACGGGCTGCCAAAGAGAAACGTTTACACAGCAAAAAGCAGCACAGCGCCAAAAAAGCGCTGCGCAAGAGTAAAGACTTTTAACGGGCTAAAGTTAGTCCGCTGCGGTGGTGGCGTTCCAGTTCACTGCCTGCCAACGGTCGTCACGAAATACTAACACGCCGGTATTGAAGTGGCGCCCAACTACGTCGCCATCGGTATTTTTACTGATCAGTGTAAAGTTAATGACCACCATCTCACCATAGGTTTTCAATTCAACGTCTTCGGCACTAAACCAGGTGGTTACCGCGTCTTCGGCGATCGGCGTACTGCCTTGCATGCCCGACATTAGTTCATTTTTGCCAAAACGGGTGCCTCGCGAGCTGGTGTAGGTCAAGTCGTCCGCCCAAAAGTTATTGTGGATGCTGGCGTCGCTTATCGATGCACCATACAAAAAGTGGTCGACGGCGGCTTTTGCACCAGCGGTGTCTGGTGCTTGGGCGGAGGCTGACATTGACATTGTGGCGAAAACAAAAAGTAACCCAATGATCTTGTACATAGATTGAACCTTATCGATAAACGAGAAAGAACGATAATAGCCATGCCCTCGACGGATTTGCAATTATTGCCATGTGTCCTAGGCTTTCTCGCCGTTTGCGCACATCTGCATAATCAGCCGCTACCATAATTACGTCGCCGCTTTGGCTTGAGTCAGCAACAATAACTCGGCGGCAGCTCGGGCGTCATCCAGAGCACGGTGATGGTTGGTGAGCCGAATGTCGAACGACTTACATAATGCGCCTAAACTGTAGGATTCCAGCCCCGGGAAATGCTGCCGCATGCGTTGTACCGTACAGATTTTCGGCAAGCGAAACACCTCGCCAAGGCGCTCATACTCACTGCGGAAAAAGCTGTAATCAAAATTAACGTTATGGGCAACGAATACCGCATCGGCAAGAAAGCGTTGCAGCTCATTAGCCACTTCGTTGAACTTGGGCGCTGTTGCCACCATTTCGTTGTTAATTCCTGTTAGTTCGGTTATGAATCGCGGAATATGTCGTTCTGGGTTAATCAGCGACTGCCATTCCTCAATAATCTTGCCCCCACAGACCTTCACCAAGCCAATCTCGATAATGCGATGATAACCTTGCGCACCGCCCGTGGTCTCAACATCAACAACAATGTAGGGTTGCTCGGGATCGACCTGCCATTCAACCGTTTGCACCACAACTTTGAAACCGGCCTGTTGCAAGCGCCGCATACTCATGAGTTGATTGCGTCGTAAACTATCGCCTGGTGCTTTGATTTCCTCAAAGCGCAGCTGACCCTTGTCGATAACAAGCAAATCTGGATAACCATCGTTACGCTGCAGGTAGTCTTGGCTCATTTCCATGAGAACTTGCGCCAATGCCTCGACCGAGGCGTGTTGCAACAGATGGGAGAAAATCTCTAGCAATGAACTGTGCCAACGAAAGACGCCATTGGCAGTACCATAAAACTGGGCCGCAATGGCCATGAGATGGCGCAACCATTTTCCTGGCGTATCCAATTCCGCAAATAGGGCGCGGATTTCACTTTCGTTCTCGCGCCAAAAACTTTGTTCACGCAAGGCTAGCGGCAAGCGATCAAATTCATTGCAAAAGCCGTTGCCTTCGCGAAATAAAATGGGCCAGAAGGTCATGCCAAATAAAGCGCGCCATAGGCGGTTTTCCGTGCGCCAAACTAACGCGCCCCGGCGCTGATAGTGCTGCTGCATACCTTTTTCAACTTGGTCTTTGTGCGCTTCATCAAGAATAACCGGGGTGTCACAACTGCGCAGAATATCAGTCAGAATACTGGTACGCTTCTTTTCGAACTTCCGCTGCAGAAAATCCAAGGCGAAATAAAGTAAGTGCTCACTTTCAGGGTTTTCTACGATTTCGTTAAGCCTCTCTTCGACTGTCGTAATCTCACCTGTGTGATAAAGCAAACGTAAATACTTTTCAATCGACCGTGGATCGGGGGAGCGCTGCAGTAGCTTAAGCGCCAAATCGTCTTGTTTTTCATTCAGCGCAAACTTGCCCAGTTGATAGAGCAAGGCGCCATATTCTTGTTCGGCCAAGTACCCCGTTGGCGGCTGCTGGTGCAAGCAATGTTCGGCGAATGCAAGCCGCTGAGCGGCGCCACTGTTCTTAAACGCTGCCAGCTCACTAGACCAATACCAGGCATCCTTCGCATCAGTGAGTTGCTGAAAGCGAGCTTGCAGGTTTGCCAAGTCGTCATCCTTGCTGTTGAGTAACGCTTGGCGCGTACCCATAACCCCTAAATCACGCATGGAAAACTGATTTAACGTGCCACGTACATGGCCGAAATACAGATAACGAAAATAGTGGAAGACTTGATGTTCAGCGACATACAGCCATGACGCAAGGCTGGGTGCATTTAGCCATACGTCATCATGCGTCGAACTGTTTGCCAACACTGGTGTAAATGCTTCCAGCCAAGCGCCTTTCGTTGCCGATTTATTTGGAACTTGCAGTAACTCAATCTCAATTGCTAGCTGCTGCAACTGTGGTTTGGTGAGTTGGTTTAAAAATAATTCTACCAACGGCGTTTGCAAACTCGTTGGTTCTGGTCGTTGCAAAGCCTGTGCAGCAGGCAGCACAAAGCCAACTCGCTCGAGCTCGGTTAACGCCACCGAAACGTCGCTAATTTCGGGGTAATCAAGGGTACTTAGCGCGACAAATGGCCATTTTCGATTGAGCATGCGCACGAATAAGCACAGCCCGTCTTCGGACAGTGCGTGAATTTGCTGCACAATCGCGTTATCGTGCGGGTCGAGCAGGTGTGCGCAAACCTCTTCAATGTAGCGAAGAAATTCGAGAAAATGATCACGATAATATTTTTCGGGAAGCGTCTTCATAGCGAACCAATCGTTTTCAGATAATTTATACTGTACTTTTATACAGTATTTGGCAATTATTTTTTAACGAAAACCGAAACAAAATCGATCCACAGTCACAGGAATTACCCATGACAGAATTGAAAGCAGGGATTTATCGGCACTATAAAGGCAATGAATATAGGGTGATTGACACCGCGAGGCATTCAGAAACCGAGGAGTTACTGGTGGTGTATCGGCCTTTATATGGTGAGCGGGCGCTTTGGGTACGCCCGCTCGAGATGTTTATTGAAGAAGTTGAGGTCAACGGCCAATTGCAGCCGCGTTTTAGCTTCTTGCGCGACTCGTAATGGTTTCGAGGCCATGTGCATTCGGGCCGGTTTCGCTGCGCCAAAGTTTGTAGGCGAAGAATAGGCCAAGTGTGGCAAGGCTAGTGTAGAACCACATACTTGGGGCATAACCAGCAATATTCTCCGGCCCGGCGGCATTGCGGTCATTGAGCACGCCGACGATAAATGGCACAACTGCCCAACCGAGTTGCTGACACATGGTCATAAGCGCAAACGCCGAGCCTAATCGCCGCGCCTCGACAATGTAGGCGACAGACGGCCACATGACCGCAGGTATGAGGGAAAAGACCGCTCCGAGCAGGAAAATCACCACGAACAAAGTCAGTGGCACCATGGCGCTACCGATAAACGGGATCACGAGTGGTACATCGGGCCCGGCGGGTAAGTAGGTGACAGCTAAAAACAATGGCATCATCACGAGTGCGCCGACGGCCATAAATAGCGAACGCCGGCCAACCCGGTCAACCCAAAGGCCAAATAACGGTGTGAGGATTATTGCTGCAACCGGCAATAGGCTGCTC
>JAMCRH010000080.1 GCA_023380515.1 Gammaproteobacteria bacterium
TTTTTGCGGAAATTACAAGGAGAATTGGTCGCCTAAATACACTTCTTTTACTGTTTCGTTGGCGAGAATCTCTTGTGCGTTGCCCGTTGCAATCAGTTCGCCGTGGCTAACAATATACGCGGTCTCGCACACGGAGAGGGTCTCCCGTACATTGTGGTCGGTAATCAAAACACCGATGCCGCGGTCGCTGAGTTGCTGAATAATCTTTTTAATATCGAGTACGGAAATTGGGTCGACCCCGGCGAATGGTTCGTCGAGCAAAATAAATTTTGGCTCAGCGGCCAGTGCCCGCGCAATTTCCACGCGGCGACGTTCACCACCGGATAAGCTCATACCTAAGCTATTGACGATGTGGCCAATGTGAAATTCATTAACGAGCTCATCGAGTTTTTCTTCACGTTGGGCGGCGGTCAGATCACTGCGGGTTTCTAAAATGGCCATGATATTGTCACGCACGGTCAGCTTACGAAACACTGAAGCTTCCTGCGGTAAGTAGCCAATACCTTTGCGCGCACGCGCGTGCATGGGCAGTAATGTAATGTCTTCATCGTCCAGGCGAATATGGCCTTTGTCGTTGTTGACGAGACCGACGATCATATAAAACGTGGTGGTTTTACCGGCGCCATTTGGACCAAGTAGGCCGACGATTTGACCTGCATTCACGGCGATACTGACGTCGCGAACGACGGTGCGGCCTTTGTATGCTTTCGCTAAGTGTTCTGCGCGTAATGTTGCCATGTTAATTGCCGTTCTCGTTGCCGTTCTGGTTCTGGTTTTGACGCTGACGAGGCCGCAAAATTGTTTCGACTTGTTCAGTGCCTTCGCCACTCTCGGAAATAACTTGCTGCAGTTCAATATTGTATGAAATGCGATTAGCGCGTACCAAGCTACCGTCTTGGCGTAACTCGGCCATGGTGCTGAGTGTTAGTGTGCGCTCGGTGGCATTGTATTCAATCAGGTGTGCTTGCGCTTCAACTAACACGCCAGGCTCAATTTCTTGTTGGTAGGTTGCTGGTGTGCCGCGCAAAATAAATAACTCGACTTCACCGTCGCGCTCTTCAAAGCCGGTGACCTCAAGTTCATCCGCGGTAATACGCAGCGTACCTTGGTTAATGCGAACATTGCCGGTTGCTCGGTAGACGTTGGCAGCAAGGTCAAGGAAGTCATTCTCAGCAAGAATTTGAATGGGCTCTTCGAAGTCACGTTGTAGTTGCGACAGTTGCGACAGTTGCGAGCGTGACTCAGTCTCCTGCGCCATAAGCTTAGCCTGGCTCGTAAAGGAAGCCAGAACTAACACAAGGCTAGCGGCTAGAGTTACGGGGATAATAAATGGTTTCAACATGTTCAATAATTTCCAGTTGCTGAGCTTCTAAGTCAATGCGCATACCAATGCCATGGACATAAAACTGCGGGCCGCGAAGAGTGACCGGGGCATCTGTGTGCATAATACCCGATTGCAAGTCGATCGCGAGGTTATCAGTCATAATTTCCTGAATATACCCGATTCCCGAGCGATTCACGATGGCGACATCGTCGGTTAACTCCAGGCGTTCGTCTTCATAAAAGCGACCAAATTGCGCACTAATCTGCCATTCTGCACCGGTTTCTTGCACATTCACTGAGCGTTCAGACAAGAATGTGGTGTAAATCGGTTCTTCAAGTTCAGTTAACCGAATGGCACTGAAGTGCGCCATACGTGTTGCGCGAATTTGATGCGCTAAGCGGCCATCGGCTTCAAACACTCGGGTTGCTAAGCCATAGGCAGTAAAATCGGGAATAAGTTGCAAGTCGTCATGGTCGGTGACTTGCGTGCTTTCACGTTCGTTGGAGTACCAGAGGACGCCAACGCTAACTAAAGCGAGGATAATCAGCAGAATCAGCGTACGCCGGTTCATGTACTGCTCTCCTGCACTTGATGTAACAGCCCTTGGCTGAGCAAAATGAGGTCGGCTATTTCACGCACGGCACCAAAGCCACCGCGCTGGGTGGTGACGTAGTCAGCACTTTGTTGTAACAGTGGATGTCCATCGAAAGGCGTTAATGCCAAGCCTGAAGCCTTAAGCATGGGTAAGTCGGGCAAGTCATCGCCAACACTGGCTGTGGCTTCGTTGTTGACGCCACATGCTTTTTGAATGTCGGCGAAGGCCTGCATTTTGTCGTGCTGGCCTTGGTAGATATGTGGGACGCCAAGAGCACGCATGCGCGTTTCCACAATTTGCGAATCACGACCGGTAATTACTGCGACTTGAATGCCAGCGGTGAGCAAGGCTTTGACGCCCAGCCCGTCGCGGGTATGAAATGCTTTCAGTTCTTCGCCGTCATTGCCGAGATAAATGCGGCCATCAGAAAATACACCATCGACGTCACAGATCAGCAATTTAATGTTGGCAAACTTGGCGAGGAGGTCGTTGTGCAAATCACCGTACCAAGTCGAGGTGTACTGGGTGGAGGTGTACTGGGTTGACGGTGACTGGGTTGGAATCGTCATTAGAGTACCCCCGCACGCAATAAGTCATGCATGTTAAACACACCAACGACTTGTTGTTCTTTGTTTACCGCGATTAGGCCATTGATCTTCTTCTGCTCCATGACTTTTAATGCCTCGGCCGCAAGCGTCTCGGGCGACGTCGTAGTGCAGTGACGGGTCATGGTTTCGCTA
This sequence comes from Gammaproteobacteria bacterium, assembly GCA_023380515.1. The sequence continues at coordinate 2,660 of JAMCRH010000080.1, forward strand.
ATGCGGGTTTGGTGAATATCAATGCGTTGGTCGAGGATGCGACGTAAATCACCGTCGGTAAAGATACCGAGTAATTTGTCATCTTGGTCAACAATGGTGGTCATGCCGAGGCCTTTGCGCGAAATTTCTAGTAAGGCTTCGGTAATTATCGCTTCGGCACTGACTTTCGGTATGCGGTCACCGGTATGCATAATATCGCTAACGCGCAGTAACAGGCGTTTGCCTAGGCTGCCGCCCGGATGAGACAAGGCAAAGTCGTCGGCAGTAAAACCGCGCGAATGCAGCAAGGCAACGGCGAGGGCATCGCCCATAACTAAGGTTGCGGTGGTACTCGCAGTCGGCGCTAAACCAAGCGGGCAGGCTTCTTCGGCTACAGCAACATTTAAATGAACATCCGCGAGCGTGGCCAAGGTTGACTCGGGTTTGCCGGTCATGGCAATCAGCGGCACACCTAAACGTTTAATCACAGGAAGGATGCTGACCACTTCATGGGTTTCACCTGAATTAGAAATCGCGATGACGAGATCTTGCGCGGTGATCATACCTAAATCGCCATGGCTCGCTTCACCAGGGTGAACGAAAAAGGCCGGTGTTCCCGTACTAGCAAGTGTTGCAGCAATTTTACCGCCAATATGACCGGACTTACCCATGCCGGTAACGACAACACGGCCGTGGCAGCGTAAAATGGTCTGGCAGGCATTACGAAAGCTGTCGTCGAGCGACTGATAAAGCCCTTGAATGGCAGCAGATTCGATTTCGAGTACTCGGCGGCCTTGAGCAATAAAGTCGGTTGCGGCAGGGATATCGGTAGCACTCATGTTGCGCATGTCCTTGGTCTAAGCGAGTGATTTTGCCAAAGTATATCACCGCCATTCTGGAATAGGTATGGAATCGGGCAAACTGCGGTAAATCGATGGGTTAATCCGATGGGTGCGACAGTTTGTGCATTGTTAGTCGGTTTGCCTTTTTGCTATTGTGCGAAAGTAAACCCTTTAGTCGGTTAGAACTAAGTTTTAGGATTATAGAAATGAGTGACACGAAAAAACAGTTTCGCGGCGGTCGCCCGAGCAAACGTGAGTTTATTCTTAAGCAAGCGGAGATATTGGTGCGGGAACGTGGTGCGTCACAGCTGACGTTCGACGCATTGACCGAGCAAACTGGCATTAGTAAAGGTGGTCTGCTGTATCATTTCGAAAGTAAGGAAGCGTTAATTATTGCCATGCTCGAGCGCTACATTGGCCAACGCCAAGAACGCACTGCCGCAGTATTGGAAGCGAAACCTCACTTACTTGATGCTCCAGACGGTGAACTTTTGGCCATGATTGAGGCAGAGATTACCGAGCCGCAAGAAATGTTGGCAGTCGACAGTGCTATCGTCGCTGCGGTTGCCGCAAACCCAGAACTGTTAGAGCCGGTGCGGCAACGTAATCGTGACCTTTGGGATCGTTTAGACAATGCTCAGGCCGGTGCAGCTCAGGCGCGCGTCGCGTGGAAAGCGGTGGTTGGCCATCGCCTGTTGAAGCAGTTTGGCTTGCTGATTGAAAGTGACGAGCAGACGGACGCATTTATTGCCGAAGTCACTGCGATGTTAACGCCGAGTGCCAAAAATAGCAGTGACGACAGTGTGTTTGGTTAATCCAAATGAGCCACTAACACGTTGGTAAGTGGTAGAGTTGATTTGCTTTGTTCAAGTAGCCCTGCGGGGCTATTTTTGTAAGCCAAGCAAAATGATTGTCGTTGTTTGTCAGCGAGGGTCGCAATTGCATAGCCGGTTAGCCTGAATTAATGCTAAGATGCTCGACCTTTTCAGATACCGAATGAACGAGGGCGGTAGTGAAAAATTTAGTAGAATTAAAAGACGTTTATTTTAACCGGGGTGACACGCCAATCTATGAAGGCGTGAACTTAGTTGTGCCAGAAGGTAAAGTAACCGCCATTATGGGGCCAAGTGGCTGTGGTAAAACCACACTGTTACGCCTGATCGGTGGGCAGCTGAAGCCAACCCGTGGTGAAGTTCATT
>JAMCRH010000081.1 GCA_023380515.1 Gammaproteobacteria bacterium
CAGGTCATAAATCAGAAATTCGTCGCGGTCCGGTCTATGGGCTGGACAAAGATTCTTGTCGTGAACGCCCGGCTCATCTGGCCTATCAATATCCGCTAAGCGTGAATCCACAGCAACATGCCGTGGATCGGATGCGGCAAATCCTTTCACAGGCGCTGGGATATTCACTGCCCAAAACCCCAGCCAAATATGCGGCGAATTTCAGTAAATATCCGTTACCTGAGCTTGAGTTTACCTTACCAGAGCGTTATCTGATGTTTGTGCACAATGCCAGCTGGCTGACCAAGCTCTGGCCGATTAATTTTTGGCAGCAATTGGTGTTACAGGCGCGAGCTGAAGGTTATGCCGTGCTGTTGCCTTGCGGCAATAATGAAGAATATATGCGCGCTCAACAGATCGCTTCAGTCGATGATATGGCTTTCGCCTTACCGCGTTTGGGCTTGAATGATATCGCAGCGATCATGTATCACTCGGCAGGTGCAGTTTGCAGTGATACCGGCCTAGCACATCTTGCCGCCGTGGCTGGAACGCCGGCATTAACGTTATATGGTGCGACGGACACAGCGTTGATTGGCACCTATGGTAAATATCAGCAGCATCTGGTCAGCGATTTTAACTGCGCCCCATGCTACAAACGAAAATGTCCGTTACCCGCCTCACGTAATGGCGAACCAGTCTGCATGACCGAAATGACACCGGAAATGGTTTGGCATGGACTGCAACCGCTTTTAGCCGCACAATAACCGCTTTCCCTAATCAATAATTCAAACGTTATGAAAAATGCATTCCCGGATTTTCGGCAGGCCAATGTTGTTGTCGTTGGTGATTTGATGCTGGATCGTTTCTATTTCGGCAAAACCAAACGTATTTCACCAGAAGCACCGGTGCCGGTGGTCAATATTGAACGTTTGGAAGATATTCCGGGCGGTGCCGCCAATGTGGCAATGAATATTGCCTCTCTGGGCGCTAAATGCAGTTTGTCAGGTATTACCGGTCAAGATGAAGCGGCTCAGGTATTAGAGCAGCGTCTCAGCTCTGTCAGCATTCAATGTGCCTTTCATCAAACGGCACATCATCCCACCATCATCAAATCCCGCATTATCAGCGCGCATCAGCAACTGCTACGCATGGATTTTGAAAGCCGCTTTACCATCGAAAGTGGTATGGGGATGGCTGACAAAGTCACGCCATTGCTGGTCAATGGTGGGGTGATGATTCTGTCGGATTACGACAAAGGCACACTGCACGATCCACAGCAATGGATCACTCTGGCTAAATCAAACGAAATGACAGTGCTAGTCGATCCAAAAGGTAATGATTTTAGTAAATACCGTGGCGCGGATTTAATTACCCCCAATCTCACCGAATTTGAAGCGGTGGCAGGCGAAATCCAGTCAGAAGCAGACCTGATTGAAAAAGCCAAAAAACTGATTGCCGACTATGACATTAAAGCCGTATTAATCACTCGCAGCGAACAGGGCATGTCGCTGATCACCAATGACAATACCGAATTTCATCTCCCGGCAATTGCCAAAGAAGTCGCGGATGTCACCGGAGCAGGGGACACCGTAATTGCTACATTGGCAGCAGCGTTGGCGGCTGGACAATCTTTACAACAAGCTGTGACTTTAGCCAATGTCGCCGCCAGTATTGTGGTCAGTAAATTGGGCACCTCGACCGTCAGCGAACCTGAATTGTTTGCCGAATACCAACGTCATCAGGGCACCCATCAAAGTGATCATTCCTTTGCTGGTGCGGTCACCGTTGAACAATTAAAAATTGCTGTCGACCAAGCCAAAAAGCGTGGCGAAAAAATCGTCTTTACCAATGGCTGTTTCGACATTCTGCACGCAGGTCATGTCAGTTATCTGCATCAGGCGCGTGCCCAAGGCGATAGATTGATTGTAGCGATCAACAGCGATGAATCTGTCACTAAACTCAAAGGCAAAGGCCGTCCGATTAACACCGCGGATCGCCGTCAGATTGTGCTGGCGGGGTTGGCAGATGTTGATTGGGTCACCGTCTTTGAAGGCGATACCCCCGAAGACCTGCTCAAAGAAATCCAGCCAGATATTCTTGTTAAAGGTGGCGACTACGATAAAAAAGGCGTTGTTGGCTGGGAAATCGTGGAAGGTTACGGCGGCGAAGTCAGAGTCATGGGCCTAACTGAAAACTGCTCGACTACAGCTATCGTGAATAAGATCCATCAGGATAGATAAAAGCAATTATCCGTAGATTATCAGGATATTTTGGGTAGGTTGGGTTGAATAAAATGAAACCCAACAAATTTCGAAAGTACAGGTCGAAAATGTTGGGTTTCGCAAGCTCAACCCAACCTACCAGACTGCTCCACCCCGGCAATAGTGAATAAGATTCATCAGGTTAAAACGCAGTTCATTTAATTCGATTGAACATTTACCCCTTGAACCAACAACAATTTAAGCTGCTGTTGTTCAGCTATTTCATAAATGATGCCATGAAACAGTTGATGTCCAGCAGCATCAAGTTTTGCTGGCAGCTGTGCAATTAGGAAACTACCCACTTGAGCAATTCTTAATGGTTTGTGGGGCTTCATGCCGCTCGCAGTTAGTTTGGTATTGATCTGCTCGCGAATTTCTTCAGCAGGTGCAGCAAACAGAATCTGCCGTAAAGCCTGGGAAATCATCCGAATCGGAATGTACGAGAAATACCCGGCGATTATCAGCACCATCAATGGATCCGCATAACGGGCGTAATCGGCAAACGGTGAATGACTGATGGCAAATGTCATCACAAAACCCAATAACACCGCCGCACTCAACCAGGTATCCATTTGCCATTGGCGCTGCTCTGCAGCGACCAGTGTGGTGTTCAGGTCCTTTTTGCGGTTTTGGTGAA
>JAMCRH010000082.1 GCA_023380515.1 Gammaproteobacteria bacterium
TTCACAAATCGGCTACGGTTGGCCGCTTAGAAAGCGGTATTAAAGATGCGAGCCCGTTTATTATTTATCGGAGCCGTATTAACTGGTTGGTTTTATTAGTCTTTGCCAATATTTTCTCCGGTTTGGGCATGATGTATTTTGAAGACACCATCGCCACCAATATTGCGCTGTTGTTCTTTTTACCCTTGTTGATTGCGTCGGGTGGTAACACCGGAGCGCAGGCTGCGACCTTGATTGTTCGGGGTATGGCAACTAATGACGTCGAGAAAAAAGACTGGTTATACATGCTAGGTAAAGAGCTGCTGGTGTCGGTTGGTCTTGGCATCACTATGGCCGTTGCCATTTCTGCAGTTGCTTTCTTCCGTGTGGACCCAGTGATTATTCCAATTGTGGCCTTGAGCATGGTCTGTATTGTGTTGGTCGGTAGCCTGGTTGGGGTTTTATTGCCCTTTATTTTGAAGCGAGTTGGTTGGGATCCCGCGGTGGCCAGTACGCCGTTGGTAACCACCATTGCCGATGCGGGTGGCGTCCTGATTTACTTTGGCATTGCAGCGTCGTTCTTAACTTTAACGCCAGCTGCGTAATAATTGATCCAGATCGCCACACCACCCTGCTATTTCCCGAGAATGGGCGTATAATCACCCCATTCTCGGGTTTTCCTTTTTAGATGGCAGGATTCAACGTGGTTGATACGAAGAACGGTTCTCAATCCCCTCAAACCGAAACGTCGTCCGAGCATCACGCTCAACCGATAACGGTCCAAAAAGCACCACCTAAGAAAACGGTTCATATTCAGAAGCCCGATATTAGTAAGCAGCCCGGGAAGAACCATATCTACGTGCGTGAAGCGGAAGGTAAAGTCGAAACCACCCGACGCGTGCTTGGGTTTGCGCTCATGGCGCTGTTCGTGGTTTTACCGTGGCTGACATGGAACGGTGAGCAAGCCATTTTATTTAATATTATGGAGCAGCGTTTCCGTATCTTCGGCATGACACTGTGGCCACAAGACTTCACGATTCTGGCGTGGATTTTCATGATCTCGGCATTTGCGCTGTTTCTTGTGACCACACTGTTTGGCCGAGTTTGGTGTGGGTTTACCTGCCCGCAAACCACATGGACGTTTATCTTTATGTGGTTTGAACGCAAAATTGAAGGCGGTCGTCACCAACGGATGAAGCTTGACGAACGACCAATGGACGCTGATAAATTCAAACGAAAATTTGCTAAACATGCCGTTTGGATCATTATCGCGCTACTTACATCGATGACGTTTGTGGGTTACTTCACTGATATTCGCGTTCTGTTTACTGATTTTTGGCTCCTGAATTCGAGTGCTTGGGCAACAGGAAGTGTCTTGTTTTTCACCTTTGCCACCTATGGTAACGCGGGCTGGATGCGTGAAGTCATGTGTACCCATATGTGCCCTTATGCGCGTTTCCAATCGGCCATGTTCGACAAAGACACCTATATCGTCGCTTATGATGAAGAGCGCGGCGAGCCGCGCGGGCCGCGCAAGCGTAAAGTTGATCCGGCGAGTATTGGCAAAGGCGACTGTATTGACTGTAATTTATGTGTCCAAGTTTGTCCGACCGGCATCGATATCCGCAACGGCTTGCAATACGAGTGCATTAACTGTGGCGCTTGTGTTGACGCTTGTAACGATGTCATGGATAAGATGGGTTATCCCAAGCAGCTCATCAGTTTTACCACGCAGCGGCGTCTTGAAGGCGGACAAACCAAAGTCTTTCGCTTAAAAAGCGTGGGCTACGGTGCTGCATTAGTGGTACTGTCAGCACTGTTAGTGTTGGATATCGTCTTGCGGATCCCGCTCGAGTTTGATGTGATTCGCGACCGCAATACCTTGTATCGCTTGAATGCTGAAGGTTGGGTAGAAAACGTTTATACCTTGCGCATTAGTAATAAATCGCAAGAGCCGCAAACCTTCACGATTTCGGCTGGCGGTATTGAAGATATTCAATGGTACGGACCACAACAAATTGAGTTGGCGCCGGAGTCGACGGAAAGCCTGCCGATTACGTTAGCGGTCGACCCTTATTTTATGGACGTGCCGATGAAGGAAGTGACGTTTGAAATCACCTCTGAACAGGACGCACGCATCCGCCGGACGGTGAATACTAACTTCATTTATCAGTAAGTACACCCAACGCCAAGGAGCGGAAGTGGCTGACTTTAGTTTTCAGGACTTAACACCTGATTTGATTCTCGATGCGATAGAGGCAGCAGGCCTCTATCCAACCTCTGGCCTGCTTGCGCTGAATAGTTATGAAAACCGGGTGTATCAATTCTTGGCGGAGAATAGCGCCGGCGAAGTGGCACGTTACGTGGCGAAATTTTATCGTCCGGGACGTTGGTCAACGGATGCAATTCTTGAAGAACATACCTTCACTTACGACTTAGCAGCCTTTGAAATCCCGGTGGTCTGCCCGTTGCGATTGCCACTCGAGAACCCTAAAACCACGTTATTGGAAACCCAGGGCTATCGTTTTGCACTATTCCCGAGTGTTGGCGGGCGCGCGTTGGAGCCTGAGCAGTGGGAGCAATTAGAAGATCTCGGTCGCCATCTTGGCCGTTTACATCAAGTCGGTAAAGCGCAACCCTTTGTCCACCGCCCACCACTGGTGTCAACAGAATTGCTGCGCCAACACCAACAAACATTGCTCGCGTGTGACCTTTTGCCAGAGAGCTTGAAGCCGGCCATGGCGGCGATTTTAGAGCCAGTGATTGCACAAATTCTGAAAGTCGATTGGTCACGTTATCAGCATATTCGGTTGCATGGTGATTGTCATATCGGCAACTTGCTCTGGAGTGATCAAGGACTTACCTTGGTCGACTTTGATGACTGCCGACAAGGACCCGCTATTCAAGATTTATGGATGATGCTCTCGGGCGAGCGTTATCAACAAGAAGCTCAGTTAGAAACCTTGCTAGCCGGTTATGAAGAGTTTTGTGAGTTTGACCCGAAAGAACTCGCCTTGATTGAACCTTTGCGCGCTTTTCGAATCATTCAGTATATGGCGTGGTTAGCTGTGCGTTGGAGCGACCCAGCATTCCCACGTAGTTTTAGTTGGTTTGCCGAACCGCGCTATTGGGAACAGCAAATCTTGACGCTCAAAGAGCAGCTTTCTGCATTCGCTGAGCCGCCACTAAACTTGCAATCGGGACTTTAAAACCGGCATAATCGAAGCAATTAAGAATTTCATTAATGTAGGATGTTGAACATGAAAAAGTGGTTGATTGCGCTTGCGAGCGCTGTAGTGATGACCTTGACTCCGGTGTCTGCACAGAATTTCCAAGAAGGAGTGCACTACCGGGTTGTGGGTGACACGCCAAGTAGTTCGCCAGAAATTATCGACTTCTTCTCGTTATATTGTAATGCGTGCTATCATTTTGCCGGCTTTAGCGACATGCTAAAAGCAGAGTTTGGTGATGCCTTCAAAAAGCACCATGTCAATTTAGTCGTGCCAAACGTGACCATGCGCGACAATATCCAACGTATTCATGCGACTTCAATTGTTTTAGGTGTTGAAGAGCAATTTGTTGAGCGTGTCTTCCAGCGTCATTTCATGCGCAATAGCTTCGTGAATACGGTTGCCGACGCTAAGCAAATCATGCTTGATTTAGGTGTTGAAGAAGCTGCTTTTGATCGTGCATTTAATAGTTTTGCAGTGACTAGCCTAAGTAATCGGATGCGTTCGTTGCAGCAACAGTTTGGCGTTAGTGCAACACCAACGTATGTGGTGAACCGTAAGTATCAAATGCTGCAATCGGGCTTCCAAAACTCGAGCAACTTTTTCGAAGAGTACATGGCGTTAGCCCGTTACTTGCTGGAAAAAGATTAATGGTAAAAGATTGAACGAAGAAAGACGAAAGCTCGACCACCAAGGAGCGTTGAATGGATGAACTAGCGACCTATTGGCAAGCCACGTCAACTTGGTTAGAACAGCACCCACAGCTGCATATGGCTGTGGGTTTGTTTATTTTACTCACGCTTGCTTGGCTGAGTAATGCCGTAGTCAAACGCATGTTGGTGCGCGGGCTGATGCGAGCGCTGCGCGCAACCCCTGCCGGCCGTGATGAAACCTTAGCAAACTCAACGGTCATCGCCCGGCTCGCTAATGTGATTCCGGCTTTAGTGCTCTCTACAGGGATTGTGTTTGTCCCGCAAGTGCCGGAAATCTTGGTGGCGATTATTCAAAATGTCGCCAATGCCTTTGTGATTCTCACGGTTGCGCTCGCGATTAATGGTGCGTTAACCGTTGTTAATACCATTTATGAGCGTCGCCCAGACTCCCATCTAAAGCCGATCAAAGGCTATATTCAAGTCATCAAAATCCTGATTTACGCGGTCACCGCAATCTTAATCATTGCGGCATTGATCGATCGCTCGCCGGTGATTCTACTCTCAGGTTTAGGTGCGATGGCCGCAGTGCTCATGCTGGTTTTCCAAGACACGCTGTTGTCTTTGGTGGCAAGTATGCAGATTTCATCCAATGACATTGTTCGCGTTGGTGACTGGGTTGAAATGCCGGCGTTAAATGCCGATGGTGATGTCATTGATATCGCTTTGCATACGGTTAAAGTGCAGAACTGGGATCGAACCATTACGACCATCCCAACGCGGCGCTTCATTACCGATTCGTTCAAGAACTGGCGGGGAATGCAAGAGTCTGGTGGACGACGAATCAGTCGAACATTGCTCATTGACCAACAGAGCATTGGTTTCTTAACCGATAAAGAAAAAGAGCACTTGCAGAGCTTTCGTTTGTTGCGGACTTACTTGCGCGAGAAACAAGAGGAAATCGACTCGTGGAATTCAGAGTTACGCGGGGATGGTAAGGCGCCTGTGAATACCCGGCGGATTACCAATATTGGGACGTTCCGCGCTTATATTTCCTGTTATTTGAAGAACCATCCCGGCATTCATCAGGACATGATCCAAATGGTTCGGCAAATGGCGCCAACACCGGATGGCTTACCATTGCAAGTGTATGCGTTTACGGCAACGACAGCATGGGTCGAGTACGAAGGTATTCAATCCGACATTTTTGACCACTTGTATTCGATTATTCCTGAGTTTGGCTTGCGGGTATATCAGCACCCAAGTGGCGTTGATGTCCGAGAGCTGAAAAACGTCCTCGCTTCACCGGAGCATGCTGAGCAAGAAGATGCGCGGCCGAAGTCGACCGACGCTTAATTGCTCCGGTTCAAATAGTTTTCAATACGCTGGTCCTTCAAGGACCAGCGCTCATTTAACCAGTCTTGAAAGTGTTCCCGAAACGCAGGGTCATTAAAGTAATCGCCACGTAGGTCTGGTGTTACCGGAATACGATCGATGTGCACATACACTTCTTTTAATTCACCTCGAAGTAAAGGACCAACAATGGGGTCGCCGGCTTTATAGCCGGGATAAATCATGGTCACGTCGAGGATTTCTTGAAACTGCTCGCCCATTGCTTGCAATGTAAACGAGGTTCCCCCTGCTTTCGGAGGCAATAAGTGGCGAAACGTACTTTCCTTTATGGCGTGTTTGGCAGGGGTTAAGCGTGTGCCTTCACAAAAGTTAATCACAGTGGTCGGAATATGCCGAAACTTCTCGCATTTCTCTCGCGTCGTTTCAATATCTTTGCCTTGTAACTCAGGCCGCTTGGCGATTTGCTCTTTGCTGTAGCGCTTCATAAACGGCATGTCCAGCACCCAACAACCCAAGCCCACCACCGGCACCCAAAACAGTTCTTGTTTGAGGAAAAAGCGTGGCATCGGCAAATCGGCTCGCGAAAGGTGCATCATCACAAGAATATCGACCCAGCTGAGGTGGTTGCTCAGAATTAAGTACCAGCCATTCGGGTTATTGGGTAAGTCGCCTTCAACTTGCCATTTGATCGGGTAGCTCAAGCGAAACATAAAGGACATAGCATACGCCCAGCCACGAAATACGGTGTTTGCGATTCGAGAAACAAAGCGCTGGGAGGCGGGAATGGGAATCAGGAACTTAAAAAGCCCAAGTATAATGATCGTTAAACCAATGAATAAAGTCGACAGGCCAGCCCAGAGGAAGCTGATCACGAGTTTAATTGGGCCTGGCAACAGTCTTAGCATAAGTCATTCTCTCCGCCGTTCTTGTTATTTTTTCTAATTATACCGCAACTTAGCGGGAACTACAGAATACCTTGCAAAGAAAATAAAATCGCATACACTATACTGTACAAATATACAGTATTTTGAGGTGGTTTTATGGCAGCACCGCTCCAGCAACTATTTGACAAAGGCTCGCTTTGGCTCGGGCATAAGAGCTCAGCGACTGCATCGTCCGCTGAGTCACTTGCGTGTGTGACAACGGGGCAAACCGAGCTTGACCAAGCGCTCGGAGGCGGTTGGTTGCCACAACGGTTACATGAAATCCAGCTTCAGCAATTCTTTGTTGGCGAGCTGGCACTTGTCGCTTCGGCAATGGTTCGAGCCACCCAACAGCAGCGGCCTATTTTCTGGTTATCGCCTCCCGCGCAACCCTATGCTCCTGCACTCGCTCAGCTGGGTCATGAGCCAACAGCCATGCAGCAAGCACAGCACATTGTGTTGAGGCCAACGCGCGTGGCCGACACTTTATGGTCTGCCGAAACCATTTTGCATAGTGGTCAAGCAGGCGTGCTACTGATTTGGCTTGAAGAGCCGTCGGCCATTGCTATTCGGCGACTCCATTTAGCCGCCGCTGCCAGCCAAGCGTATGTGTTTATTTTCAGCCCTTGGCAGCCCGAAGATGCACGTAGTTACGCCACTCGATTGCGGATTCATCTCAGTCGCGACAGTGTCAGCGGCCATGGCCAAGTGCAATGGCAATTACTCAAACGTATGGGTGGTTGGCCGCTGCGGTTAGCAAGGCAGCCGCTACCAAAATGGCGGGGCAAGTGAGGTTCATTCATGTGGTTGTACGTTGCGCTACCGTACTTGCAGATCGAGCGGATGCAAGTTTTACAACCTGAGCTACAAAGTCAGGCGGCAGTGCTCTATGTCGAGCAACAACAAACAGTTGTGCAACTCAATAAAGTCGCCCAGCAGCACGGTGTTCGTGTCGGAATGAACCTCGCCGACGCGTGGACGCTGACCGACAAGCTGCAACCCTATACCTACCGCGAGTCACAACAGCGCGCTTTGCTGCACCAACTAGCCAGTGACCTGTACCATGCCTTTGCGGTGATCAGTCTCGACCCGCCGCTCGGCCTTTGGCTAGACACAAAGCCGATGCAAAAGTTGTATCCGAAATTACAGCATAGTCTTAGCCAGCTTGAATTACAGCTGCAGCCTTGGCAGGTGAGCTACTCGCTTGGGGCAGCAAAAACCCCTTTATTAGCTAAAATGCTGGCGCAGTCCGGCATGCAACAGTCCCCCGACATCCCAGTGGCGTATTTACCCTGTCCCCCCGAACTGCAAAAAAAACTAAGTCGGATGGGCATTCAAACACTTGGAGCGCTGCAGGCGATCCCGCGCGCAATAGCGGGTCGGCGTTTAGGTCATGAATTAGTGCAACTATTGGCGCGAATTCAAGGGGAGCAGCAAGAACCCTTACGTTACTTTCGACCACCCGAATGGTTCACGCAGCGCTTACCTTTATTGGCCGAAGCAACCAGTTGGCAAGCGCTTAATTTTCCACTGAAACGCTTGCTGCAAGAGCTGGAGCATTTTCTCGAAAGTCGTCAACAACAAACACGACAACTATTGCTAAGCTTCTATCATCGTGACGATAGCGTCAGCAAACTTGAAGTTGGGTTGGCTCATGGTGGCTACCAAGCGGAAGCGCTGTTGCGTTTATGCCAGTTGAAAATGGAGTCGACCAAATTTTTGGCACCGGTGCTCGAAATTGGCTTACAAGCGAAGCAATTACAAGTTCGCCAACAAGAGTCTCGTGATTTACTCCAGGGCCCGAGCCAGGCAAGCAAATCGCTGGCGCAGTTACTCAATGAGCTACAGTTGCGACTGGGTCGTCAGCAACTGTTTGGCTTACAAACGGCACCGGAGGCATTTCCAGACTTAAGTTGGCAAGCGGCACCGGCCGGGTCGCAATTAGGTGTCACGAAGTTAATTCAACGGCCGCCTTGGTTACTTGAGCAGCCCTGCCCCGTAGACATTCGGCACTGGCACTTGACTCGTGGCCCCGAACGCTTTGCCCCGCCCTGGTGGCTAATGTCTTCTGGTAAAGCAACTTCGAGTGGCGCAACGCGAGACTATTGGCAGGCACTTCATCAAGACGGTCGTAACGGTTGGCTGTTTTATGACTATCGTCAGCAACACTGGTACTTGCAAGGTTGGTTTAATTAATGGTGTATGCCGAGCTTCATTGTTTGAGCCATTATAGTTTCTTGCGAGCGGCCTCTTCACCAGCGGAACTGGTTGCCCAAGCCGCTGTGCTTGGTTACCGCGCATTGGCGATTACTGACGAATGTTCTTTAGCTGGCGTGGTCAAGGCGTGGAAAACATCGCAAGAGCATCCGGTGCAAGTGATTTGTGGCAGTGAGTTTCACTGCTCAGAATATGGGCTGTTTGTTTTGTTGGTGATGAACCGCCGAGGCTATGCCCAATTGTCGAGCTTGATTAGTGCTTGTCGACGAGCCGCAGAAAAAGGTCATTACCAATTCTCCGCCCAGCAATTGCTGGAATCTCCGTTAACAGACTGTTTGTTACTGTGGCAACCGCAAGTGATCGCCGGTGGGGCTAACAATGAAAGATTGGTGCAATGGGCGAAACAGTTAGCTGAAACGTTTCCGAATCGGCATTGGCTGCTTGCCCATCGTCATTTACAAGCGACCGATACTGCGGCATTAAAGGCACTACGACAATTTGCGGAACATTATCAATGGCCGATTGTTGCAGCTGGCGGCGTGCGCATGCACCACGCTGAGCGCTTGCCTTTATTGCAGGTTTTACAAGCGACAGATCATCATCAAACGGTGCAGAGTCTCGGCTGGCAGCGGTTGGCAAATGCCGAGCAACGATTACGAACCCTACCTGAGCTGGCGCAATTATTTCCAGCGGAATGGTTAGCGGAAACTGAAAAAATCGCCAAGCACTGTCATTTCCAGCTCGATGAACTACGTTACGAATACCCGTCGGAGGTGGTACCGTCCGGTTTTACTGCCGATGGCTATCTGCAACAGATTGGCCTACAAGGGTTGCGTTGGCGTTACCCTGAAGGTGCGCCCACCGCTGTGCGGGAGCAGTTAATGCGAGAGCTAGCATTGGTCGCAGAGCTTAAGTTCGCCCACTTCTTTTTGACCATTTACGACATTGTGGTGTTTGCGCGGCAACGAGGAATTTTGCATCAAGGTCGTGGCTCTGCCGCAAACTCGGTCTTGTGCTATTGCTTAGGCATTACCGCGGTAAATCCCGCACAGTCACAATTATTATTCGAGCGCTTTATTTCTCGTGAACGCAATGAGCCGCCAGATATCGATGTCGACTTTGAGCATGAGCGTCGTGAAGAGGTGATTCAGTATATTTACCAGAAATATGGTCGTCATCGAGCCGCGCTTGCCGCGACAGTCATTACCTATCGGTTGCGAAGCGCATTGCGTGACGTCGGCAAAGTACTCGGATTTGCGGAAGCACAGATCCAGCAATGGATTCATCGTCTCGACCGCCGTGATAGCGAAGAAGGTTGGCAAGCTCAGTTACAGCAAATGGGTTTGATGAATCATCCGTTAGGCACGCAGCTTTTGGCATTAACGGAACAAATACTCGGATTTCCGCGGCATTTGTCGCAACACGTCGGCGGCTTTGTCATTGCTAAAGACGAGCTGAGTAATTTGGTCCCGATTGAAAATGCGAGCATGCCCGAGCGTACGGTGATTCAATGGGATAAAGACGATATTGAAGCCTTATGCTTATTAAAGGTTGATGTGCTGGCGCTCGGGATGTTGACCGCAATTCGAAAAACGCTCGACCTATTGCCGACTTTCTATCAACAAAGTCATACCTTGGCGAGTATTCCCCAAGAAGATCCCGAGGTTTATCGGATGCTCCAAAAAGCAGACTCGCTGGGAGTCTTTCAAATTGAGTCGCGCGCACAAATGAATATGTTGCCGCGCTTAAAGCCGCGTTGTTTTTACGACTTGGTCATTCAAATCGCGATTGTCCGTCCGGGGCCAATTCAAGGCGACATGGTGCACCCTTATTTACGGCGTCGTGCAGGGCTCGAAGCAATTGACTACCCAAGTCCAGAAGTTGCCGATGTACTAAAACGCACCCTCGGGGTGCCGATTTTTCAAGAGCAAGTCATTAAGCTAGCCATGGTTGCTGCCGGTTTTAGTGGCGGTGAGGCCGACGCTTTGCGGCGAGCGATGGCTTCTTGGCGCAGTAAAGGAACATTAATGAAGTTTGAAACTAAACTCATTAGCGGCATGTTGGAACGTGGTTATACCCAGGAATTTGCGGAACGCCTCTTTGCGCAGATCTGTGGATTTGGTGAATACGGCTTTCCTGAGTCTCACGCGGCAAGCTTTGCAAATCTGGCCTATGCCTCATCTTGGTTAAAGCGTCACTGCCCTGCTGCTTTCTATGTCGGCTTGTTAAATAGTCAGCCCATGGGTTTTTATTCGCCTTCGCAATTAGTACAAGACGCGCGTCGCCATCAAGTAGGCGTGTTGCCAGTGTGCATTAATCACAGTCAATGGGATCATCAATTAGTAGCTAGAGATAGCGGTGAGCCAGCAATACGTTTAGGGTTTCGCTTAATTAAAGGGATACAGCAACGCGAACTAGAAACGTTTGTAAGGTTGCGCCCTGCTCGCGGTTTTCAGGATTTTGCTGAATTTGATCAACAGGTGTCAGCGCAACAACTCAGTTTTTCTGCACGTGAAGCGCTGGCCAGCGCGAATGCCTTTGCCGCCCTTGCGGGTAACCGGTATCAAACGCGTTGGAACCTCACGCACTTAAATATCAAAAGCAGCAAAACACAAAGCAATGAACAGAAAGCTGCACAGTTGTCGCTGCTCAGTGTGCAACAAGCGACGGCGAACGATTACCAATTACCTGAGCCGGACCCAATGGCTAACATGCAAGAGGACTATCAGGCCTTAGGCCTCACATTAGGTCAGCATCCAGTTGCCTTATTACAAGAAGCAGGAAAATTACCGAAGCATTATAAAGCAGCAGAACTTGGCTATCTTCGTCACCAGCAGCACGTGACTGTCCTTGGGCTTGTGACCAACCGCCAACGGCCGGGGACTGCAAGTGGCGTGACATTCCTCTCATTAGAAGATGACACCGGAACGGTTAATGTTGTGCTTTGGCAGGATTTGGCACGGCAACAACGACGGCAGTGGTTGAAGTCGCGCCTGCTAAAAGTACGCGGCGTGGTCGAGATAGCGGGTGATGTGATTCACGTGATTGCTAAAGATCTCCAAGACTTAACATCAGAGCTGCCATTGAATCGCTTGCAATCACGTGACTTTCACTAAAACAAACTCAGCCCTCGGCTAGGTAATCATTCTTCAGCAGGACATAATTTGCGGCTGACTTCACCAAGAATGAACGCTCTTCATTAGTTAATGGGCGAGTCTTTTTCACGGGGCTGCCGACATAAAGAAAGCCGCTTTCTAATCGCTTGCCCGGTGGCACAAGTGAACCGCCTCCAATAATCACGTCGTCTTCTACGATTGCGCCGTCCATAATCACGGCGGCCATACCGATTAAAATTCGGCTACCTACAGTGCAACCATGTAGCATCACTTGATGACCAACAGTCACATCATCACCTATATATAGAGGGAAACCGGTTGGGTCATCAGGTCCGGTGCGTGTCACATGTAAAATGCTACCGTCTTGAACATTCGTCCGCGCGCCAATGCGGATGTGGTTCACGTCACCCCGAGCCGCAACTAATGGCCAAATACTAGAGTCTGCCCCAATTTCGATATCACCAACGATGACGGCTGATGAATCAACATACGCTCCTTCACCAAGAACAGGAGATTTCCCCTTAAAAGGACGGCCTTGGTTGTGTGTTGCCATATGAAGTACCTCTTTAAATCACAACGCCTTTCTAGGCAAAGGCGTTAAAATAAACACATTAAGACTAATCTTACGCCAACTTGGATGATTTTTCTGCGGTTGACACAAAAAACCAAGAAAAGATGCAAAAAGTGCTTGCTGAAATTATTTTGCGCCCTATAATTCGCACCACTTCCACGGCAGCAGCAACAAGCACTTAGCCAGTTGCAGCGAAAAGGAAGCGAGGTTAGCAGAAAGGTAAAGTTATAGAAACAGAGCCTTTAGCTAAAATCGAAAGTTAAACTCCCATAAAGAGCTCTTAACTTTCTGATAACAACCTCGGATGACAACA
>JAMCRH010000083.1 GCA_023380515.1 Gammaproteobacteria bacterium
TGAAGGCCAAGCAGTGTCTTTCACTGTGACCCAGGGCGCTAAAGGCCCACAAGCTGAAAACATCGTTGCTATCTAACTAGCACTGAGAATTCAGAATAAAGGAGCCGAAAGGCTCCTTTTTTATTGGCTGCGGCTCCAGAAATACTTTTCCTCATATACACTTAACTTGCTTTAAAAGCATCGTCGACCGGCGTATTCGCTAAATGGTTGGTGTAATTGCTCATTGTTTTCTGACCGATTAAGAAAATAAGATCGAGTACATGCTTTTCTTCATATCCTGCGGCGTAGAAAGCTTCTAAGTGAATTTTCTCGACGTGACCTCTTGCTACAACTAACTGCTGAGCGAATTCAACAATCGCGTCGAGTTTCCTGTCTCTGACTGTTTCTCCTTTGGCTAAGGCTTGACTAAGACCTTCGTCTACTCCCATTTGTTTGGCTACGGCGACATGAGCCGGAACGCAGTAATGGCAATCATTTGCGCGATTAATTGCCTGCCATGCAGCGGTCAATTCATCTTTATTGAAATTCGTCTTATTCGCGAGCTCACTTAGCGTTAAGTAGGCCTCGAGCAGCGCAGACGAGCCAGCCATAACTCGAAACAAGTTGGGCACAAAGCCAGTCGACTTGTGAACCTTAGCTAATAACGTTTTGCTCCCTTCAGGGGCGGTACCTTGTTCATATAGTGTAAATTCACTCATCTTAGACTCTCCTGTTGGAAGTTGAGGGTGCGTTGTGGATCAATCGCTTTTAGCGGCACGACAATACTTAGTTCAACTGCTCCTGCGAAGTCATCGTCGCAGGCTGCATCGTCAAACCAAATTTTACTGCCAAGTGATAGATAAGATTGCAGAACTTTTGGCACGCGTTGTCGTAGTGGAGCGAGTCGGTCTTGCAGTTCTTGAATGCGTTCACGTGGTGACGCAAATTGCAGGTAGTCCAAATTTTGTCGAAGTTCTGACGCGAAATACAAGCTCGACTTTGCCTTTAACATCGGTTGCGGAGGACGATAAAGCTGCTGACAAAAATCGACAATGACGCGTTGCGCAGGTTCACCGAGTTGAGAGTACAAAGACACGTTTCCGAACAGGTATTGAATACTTGGACTCGAAGAAACTAAAGTCTGCAACCCTGCCCAAAGTGCAAAAAAACCAAATCGATGGGCCTTAGCTTCGGGGTTAACAACTGAGCGACCAAGCTCGATTGCATGAGGTAATAGGATCTCCGAAAAAACGGTGCTGTAGTCGAACAGCGTCGCTGTACGCAGATAAGGTGCGCCCCGAAAGCCATATTGAAAGCGATATAGAGCGACGATTTCCGATTGGGCAGGGTCCCACACCAATAGTTGGTGATAACTGTTGACTCCAAAATCGAGATCGTCTAAATCTCGTTCATACCCACGGCCAGCGCCCGCATGGCGAAAGACAAGTTCACGAATCCGTCCAATTTCACGCATGGTTGCAGGAGCTTCGTCGCCACGACAAACGAACACTTGTAAGTTTCTAACGGACGTCAACAAGGGCATAAGTTCAACTTCACGCTCAATGAGTTCTCTCGGCTCAGCTGCCGCAAGAATTTGTCTTAACATGACTCATCTCCTTAAATTGTTGCGGCAGCGCATAGCTTCTCTGTTTCAGCCACTGTGATCGTGTGGTATCAGTGCGGCCTGTCGCAGTTAATTCTTGAACCTGGACTGGGATATCGATGTAAATTGACGGATGTCGAACTCGGGGGCGCAATAATTCACGCGGTAGAAGTAGCATTTCATAATTTGTCTTGATTTGCAGGAGTCGACGGAGCCTATGAACTGCATAAAACAGCCCAGAGTTGTGACTTTCGATATGCATGGGTACCAAAGCGCGACGATAACGTCGCGCTAAAGTTGCGATAGCGCTCGCCCAGTCACCGTCATCTAATTTGCCTTGCTGATAACGGGCAGTTTTCCCTGCTGCAAATATTAGAATGGGTCGTTGGCTCTGAAATGCGGCCTGCAGATTCTTAACCGATTCTTTGGGCACACCAAAAACATTAATTTTTACAATACGATTGTTTAGGCCCGGAATAACCTCCAGTGCATCATTTGCGACGACTAACAAATCCGGAAATCGCTTCGTTAACCATCCCAAAGTGACTAACCCATCCACACCTCCTGTGGGATGATTGGAAACAAACACGGGCGACTCTGATGTTTCCGGCATCCGCCAATAAAATAGCTTTGGTCCGAGATCGAGTTGGTTAATGACCTGATCATAAAATTGGCTCTCTGAGCGAAAATTCGAATTTCTGATCATTTTGTTGAGTGCTTTCTCACAAAGGAGCCAACGCAAAAAGCACCACTGCACAGCCGACATTCTTGCAGCCATCTCAGGCTGATAATGGGTAAAAATAGCTTGGATGTCGACGGATCGACTCTGCGTCAATACTGCATCCGAACTTGCAAAGCGTAACGAGAGGATTGCAGATACAGGCTTATCAGGTTCATCGAGAGCACGATAATTGACGCTCGCGTACTCGTTGGTGACCTGCACTGTGGTCATACTCAGCGTCGCCGTGTTTGTCCGCTTCATATTAATTGCAGCAGCAGCAAAGAGAGGCTTTCGTTGCAGGTGATAACTTTCCAACTCCGCCAACGAGGCTATTCTGCGCTGCGCTCGCTTGAGCCAGATGCGTCGAAGAAATGGAACGGCTCGAGGAAACCAAGACGAACTCGATACTGGAGAGCAAATATGAGACTGAATTTTAAGTGTTTTTTGATCCCACGTGTATAAAACTGGGGCACTGTTACGACAGAATATGAGGACGAGGAAAGGGTTATAATTGCCGAGATTTTGCGCTTGCATGACTTGGTCAATCGATGACCATTGTGTGCAATCAGACAACGCCCGAATCAGTAAACCGCGACTTCGCTTACCAGCGTAAAGCGAACGAGCTGCAGTATGATTCAACAAGCAGAATACAAACCCTGAGTCATTGACTGCTATCCAACTCCCACCAGATTCGCCATCAATTGGCATGATCGCATTACTACGAGAACCATGGAAAATTCTCGGTGGTTTTGCTTTTGCCCGAGCCAAGTGCTCATCTCGGTTCATGGCGACATTGAGTTCGCCTTGGTGAAAAAACCAACTTACTGTGCACATGACTGTATAAACTGTCGTGTTGAAGGGTGTACGTCGCTACTCTCGTCCAGTGTCAACCCTATTTCTGTCATGACACAATGAACGGTTGCTAGGTGGTGCACCGTATGATTAAAAAGGTAATTCAGTTCGCGAGCGAAACTCGTTTTTATTGCTTCGCTTTCAGTAAACAACATAAGAGACTGGTCTAGTTGCAATGTCGCACCAGTTAGCTGTTGTTCGAGGCGATTTATAGCTCGGATGGCATGCTGTGTAGACTGTTCAAGAATGTGTTGCCGTGGGCGCTGCTCATAGTTCACTGAACCACAGTGGGAATGATCAAGTAACTGCTCATAGTGCTCGATAATATGGCGCACGTGACGCCCAATTGTTGGTGCATGGGGGAGAGCTGCAGCGTAAGTATAATCGTCGTTCGACAAACGATTTAGTAAGTTGCGCAACTCAGCAAGTTGAGACTTCGCTTGAAAAATTAAGCTCATTTTTTTAGTGCCCAGTGTGATAGTCTGAAAAGATAACTGACTTCATTAACCCTAGTTGCAGACTTGGATAACGACAATGACCGAGACAACGGCTCAATCAACTAAAACACCTGAGGCGATCGACAAATTGGTCGAGCAGCTTGCATTTGGTTCCAGCTTGCATTTTCAATCAGGGTTTTGTTCCGATTGGAATATGCTCACGGCAAAATCAGCGCAACCGGCTATGCATGTAGTGACACATGGCGAAGTTTGGGTAGCATTTCCTGATAACTTGCAGCAGCAATTCAAGATGGGGCCTGGTGATGCATTGTTTTTGAGCCACAGTGTTCGCCATTGGTTAAGCGATAAGCCATTAACCGCAGAAACGCAGCCAGCAGCGATGGAGGCTGTCTGTATTCCTAGTCATCTTGAGCGAGGGCTGGTGTGTTATGACATAGAAATCGGCAATAGTCTCACGGAAACACTTTTTCGAATTTTGCCCGATCATATTCACTTGCCAGTCACTGACCAATCGCGGCAGTTGGCGCAACTTATTGAAATTGTTCGTGACGAAACGCGGGTTCAGCGACCAGGGTACGAAGTTGCAATTAGTCGTTTAAGTGACGTCATTGTTATCCACTTGCTCCGCCAAATATTATCGTTGCAGGCAAAAGGAACAGGGCTTCTTGCTGCGCTGCACGACGATCACATTCGACCTGTTATTGTTTCAATTATGAATGACTTAGCAAAGGAGTGGACGGTCGAGTCTATGTCCGCTCATGCATTTTTATCGCGCAGCGCGTTTACTGAGCGCTGTCAGCGCGTCGCAGCGATGACCCCGAAACAAATTCTCGATACACTGCGCCTGCAAACCGCACGACAACGTCTTATTCACTCAAATGAAACCATAGACCGTTTGGCTGAAGCTCTAGGGTATCAGTCGGCAACAGCATTTATTCGGTTTTTTAAACAACATGAGCGTTGTTCGCCGGGTGAGTTTCGCGCGCGACATAATTAGCGGTTCGGTTGATCAGGCCGGCGTTTTGGTTAATGTACTTGCGAACACAGCAACATAGACTTTCAGGGTCAACACTTTGGAGGTCAAAACATGAAAAAGTTATATGTATTAATGATTGCTGCTGCTTTACTCGGCGCATATGTGTTAGCGAGTGCGTCTAATGCGTCGACGCCAACGTTAGATCAATTTAAACAGCCATTTTCCGAAACTGAATTCCGTCAAGCTCAGGCAGACGACCGCTTGATACTCATTGATGTTTACGCAACATGGTGCCCGACCTGTAAACGGCAGCAGGACGTTCTAGAGGCCTACTTTACTGAATATAGTGAAAGTGAAGTTGTGGTTTTCGAAGTTGATTACGACACCCAGAAGGAATGGGTTTCTTATTTCAACGCACCGCGTCAGTCAACATTGGTTCTCTTGCGTGGCGAAGAGCAGTTGTGGTTCAGCGTAGCGCAAACGCGCCAGCGCACCATTTTTTCTGAACTAGCTCAGCACGACGCTGGAGCGAAACGATAATGGAATGGACTGCGCTGCCGTTGGCACTTCTAGCTGGCGTGTTAAGCCTAATGTCTCCGTGCGTGTTGCCGATGATCCCCGCAGTCACAGCATCGGCAATGCGCGCATCTCGCGCTGGAATCTGGTTTTTAGCGGCTGGACTCGCGATTACCTTTGCACTTGGTGGGTCATTATTGACTTACTTATTTATGAGCGCTGGAATGTCACCGGACATTCTGCGCTTTGGTGCTGCGACGCTCATGTTGATTATGGCGGTATTTATCTTAAGCCCTCATTTGAATATGTGGTTTTCTACCGTACTTGCGCGGGGTTTGGCACGACTCCCAAATAGTGGTCATCTCGCAACTGACTCTAGCCAACCAGCGTTTCAATTTGTCTTAGGCGGCTCACTCGGTTTGGTTTGGCTGCCATGCGTTGGTCCGACCTTGGGCGCGGCGATCGCGCTTGCTTCAACGGGGCAGAGCTTGTCAATGGCATTCTTTGTCATGCTCGCATTTGGGCTTGGCACAGCAATCCCATTAGTTGGCATTGGATACTTCGCTGGCCGGAAACTCACGCGGCTCAAAAATTCAGCGGTATGGGCCAGGAAAATTCTAGGCATTGCATTACTAGTGATAGCACTTATGATTTTTACGGGATTGGACAAAGTGATCGAAACGATCGCGCTTGAATATCTTCCTGATTGGGTTACTCGAATTTAATTAAATCCCAGTGAAATGCTTGCGTGACCGCTGCGGTTGCTTCAGGTAGTTGGTGGCAGTGGAGCTGAAATACATGCCACATACCATCAAACACCTGCAAGTCGGCTGTCACGTTTGCACGTAAAAGTGACTGGTGCAGTTCGATAGCGTCATCGTATAAAATTTCGTCACTGCCCACCTGCACACACACGGGTGGTAAACCGCTAAAATCGGCAAATAAGGGCGAGCAATAGGGGTGGTCATGAGGCGTGGAGCCACAATAAGCCTCTGCGCAAGACTGCAAACCTGCTGGCAATAACATCGGATCGCGTTTGGCATGAAACACGTGACTGGTGCGGGTAACGGTTAAGTCGACCCAAGGTGAGAATAATACGAGCCCTCTCGGCAGTGGCTGCCCTTCGTCACGCAAGCGCAAAGCTAGTGCTAACGCCAGCCCGCCGCCGGCCGAGTCACCCGCAATGATAATGTTGTCAGCGGACACACCTTTGTTAAGCAAGTCTTGGTAAGCGCCCAAAGCGTCGTCGAGCGCAGCAGGAAAGGGATGTTCTGGGGCTAAGCGATAGGTTGGCATCCACACGGTTGCGTTGGCGATTAAGGCAATACCGTCCACCACTTGACGATGGGTTGCAATGTCGCCGAATACATAGCCACCGCCATGTAAATACAGCACCTGTGTTTCGCTTGCCTGGGGTACCTGGGCTTGATAAGCGCTGACTTGCCCCAGCGTTACCGTACTGCGAGTGACTTCCGGTTGTT
Organism: Gammaproteobacteria bacterium; assembly: GCA_023380515.1. Next base: position 6,587 of record JAMCRH010000083.1, read on the forward strand.
TACGCTGCAACAGTGCTGCACTTTTCATCAGAATACGCCGCACTTTAAAAGGTACGCGCGGGTGGAACATCGGTTGCACTGCAAGCTTGATGAAACGCCGTAAATATTCCTTTTTCATGCCTTTTCTCTTTAGCCTTCCCGTGAGCCGCCAGTAAACCACTGATAGTCGGCGGCATTAACGTGGCGAGTTTGCCAGCGATAACTAAACGTAAATCCGTACCAATTGACGACATTACGCCCATTTTCATCTAAATACCATGAACTACAACCGGACGACCAAACCGCTCTTGCGAGTTTTCGCTGTAAGGCGGACACATACTTGCGCTGACTGTCGGGTTTGACGTCCATTGCCACTGACTGACGCTGATCAAGCTGGTGCAAGCAGGCCAATACGTAATGAATTTGCGACTCGAGCATCAGCAAAATAGAACTGTGCGATAAGTTTGTATTTGGGCCGTAAAGCATGAACAGATTCGGAAAACCATGCACCGAAATACCCTTGTAGGCCTCGGCACCTTGCGCCCATGCGGTGTTTAAATTGAGTCCACCGCGACCAATGACACGCAACGGCGTGAGAAATTCCGAAGCCCGAAAACCGGTGCCAAGTACCAACACATCGGCGTTGTGCAAACTGCCATCGGAAGTAACAACGCCGTTTGCAGTCACTTCTTGAATGGGTTGGGTGACTAAATTCACATGCGGTAAATCAACACTCGAATACCAGTCGTTGGCCAACAAAATGCGGTTGCAGCCAACCTGATAATCCGGAATGAGTTGCTGGCGTTTCATGCGATTTTTAACGTCGCGGCGAGCGAGCCAGCGCGCCCGCCATTCACCGTACTTTAGTAGCCAGTGAAAACGTGTAAAGACGACGGCACGTGACTCGCTTTTTACATACAAGAACGTCCGATACAGTCGCGCTGCGCCGGGGACATAACGAAAAAGCCACTGCTCCCATGGCTTGAATGGTCGGTCATTTTTGCCAATCACCCATGACCCCGAGCGTTGGAAAACATGTAGCTCCTGCGCGACCTGAGCGAGCTGTGGCACAAACTGAATTGCCGATGCGCCAGTACCAATAACGCCGATACGTTTCCCTTGCAGGTTCACGGTATGATCCCAGCGCGCAGAGTGAAATACCGGCCCGTTAAACTGCTCGAGCCCTTGAATGTCGGGGTAACGGGGTTGGTTGAGCTGTCCCATAGCCGTGATCACCACGCGGCTCTCGAGTACCTCACCCGTGTTTAAGCGAACCTGCCACACGTTGCGGGCATCATCGAAAACAAGTTCACTTACTTCGGCACCAAAGCGCAGGTGTTGCTGTAATTCAAACCGTTCAACACACGATTCAATATAGGCTTTAATCTCTGCATGTCCGCTATAGCGTCGTGACCAGTCGTGTTTCGGCGCAAATGAGAAGGAATATAGATGAGATTCAACGTCGCAAGCAGCGCCGGGATAGGTATTGTCCCGCCAGGTTCCACCAACGCTATCGGCTTTTTCTAGAATCAGAAAATCATCGCGACCGGCTTGCTTCAGCTGAATAGCCATGCCGATACCACCAAAGCCTGAGCCAATAATGATGAGGTCGTGGGGCTTGTTCATTTTCGCGAACTCATTTGGCGAACTTTCGGCGGTACATGGAGTGGTCCGCGTGTTGCATAAGCTGTTCAATGGTGTTGCCATGGAATGGCCAAAGCGCAACGCCGATACTAATGCCAATGCGAACTGACAGCGATTTCACTTGCAGGGGCTGCGCAAAGGTTTCATCAATATTTTTCACAACGGTGTTCACGGCTGCTTCTAGCGATAATTGACTACTGCCAACGTCGACCAGCACAACAAACTCGTCACCGCCTAAGCGCGCAACGGTGTCGGTGGGACGCACAGAACCTTGCAAACGCTTGCCAACGGCTTTTAACACTTCGTCACCGAAGG
>JAMCRH010000084.1 GCA_023380515.1 Gammaproteobacteria bacterium
CTCTTAGTGTGGTGGTTATCCACTGCCAAACTGAGTTGCTCCTTGCAGATTAGTTTGGGGCACTAGACATTCATCGGTTAACCGGTATCTGTCCTAGTCAAAAAGCGGGTTACGATTTCGTCCCAGTTAGTTTCAGGTTCAGCACCGGTGTAAGCGCACTCGCTCAGAGTATTGATGCACGCCAGCAGAATGGATAATCAAAGCGACGGGCTTCGTAGTGGGTGTAGAAATTCGGTTCGAGGGTTGCGTACCCAGTCAGCAGACACCGGTTTTCAGCACACTCCGTCATGATCCAGTTAGACGTTGATCATCATCCTGCTGCGTGACTAACTCGTTAAGAAGCGTTTTTCATCGAATATCTTCTCGTTCTTTAACATGAAATAAACAGCACGGCCCAGCTTGTGAGCTAGTGCAGATAAAGCTTTAGCTTTGCTCATGCGCTTTTGAAAGCGTTGCAATAATTGTTGAGCGCCCGAGTTGCCTCTGAGGTACAAAACCGCCGCTTCAGAGAAGGCCCATTTGAGGTGGGCATTGCCGATTATTAAGCGACAATTACGGTGGCCGGTCTAGCGACAATCATCTTGGCCGGTTGATCTGATAAGGTTCGGTACAGCAGAACGGAGGAGTTCACTGTGCCGGGAACACGAATCACTGATCAACAGGTCACTATTTACATGAGACATAGAACACGTAATAGCCAAATTGTTGCTGCTGCGAAAGCAGGTATTTCCGAGCGTTCCGCGAGGCGCATTGATAAACAAGAAGAAAATCCAATGTCGGATAGACGGCAATGGCGAACCCGTGAAGATCCACTCGAAGCAATCTGGGATAGCATTGTGGTTCCGCTGCTTCAGGTTGACGATACGTTAAAGCCTGTTGGTATCTTCGACTATCTGTGCGAGTCTCATGCCGATAAGTTCAATCCAAGTTCACGTCGAACGCTCGAGCGCCGCATTCAAAAATGGGTTGCATTGAATGGGTCAAGTAAAGACGTCGTCTTTCTACAAACACATAAGTATGGTGTGTTGGGCATCGCTGACTTCACCCATGTGAAATCAAGAGTGACGATTGCAAGCGAGCCACTCAAGCACATGTACTTTCATTACCGGTTGCCTGCAAGCGGTTGGGCTTATGCCCAAGTCATCTATGGTGGTGAAAGCTTTGCTGCGTTATCCGACGGTTTACAGAATGCATTTAAAGCCGCTGGCGGCGTTCCGAAGGAGATACGTACCGACAGCCTTAGTGCTGCATATCGCAATTATTCAGATGAAGATGACTTTACCGAGCGCTTCACTGAGCTTTCAGCGCATTATGGCTTTAAGGGGAACACGGAATAATCTTGGTGTTGCTCATGAAAACGGAGCCATTGAGAGTCCGCATGGGCACCTTAAGTCACAAGTCGAGCAAGCACTTAAAATACGTGGTAGTTGCGACTTTAAAACACGAGAAGATTACGAACAATTTGTTGCAGGCATTGTTGCGCGCCGTAACCGTCGTGTTAGTGATAAATACTTAATTGAACAGCGACAATTACTGCCCTTGCCACCGGTGTCGAGCGTCAATTACACAGAACATTACGTCACAGTGTCGCGGACAAGCACGATTGTATTGCGACGCGTGACCTATAGTGTGCCGTCACGCTTGATTGGTAGCCGGTTATTCGTTCGCTTATATGACAACAAACTTGAACTCTTCTACGGGTCCGACTTTGTTCTTAAGCTCGAGCGAGTCTATGCGCCCAAAGGCGCTCGGGCACGGAGCATCAACTATATACATCTGATTGATTCACTAGCTAAAAAGCCATTGGCGTTTCGTAACTCACAACTGCGTGATGACCTGCTACCGGACGACAATTATAAGGCTATCTGGAAGTACGTCGATGAGCACCTTGTCGCGGATAAAGCCAGTTATTACATGGTAAAACTACTGCATTTGGCCAAACAAAGTGGCTGTGAGCGTCAATTAGGGCGTTTTGTTGTCGCGTCAATTACTCAGCGACAATTACCGGCCATCCGAGAATGTGAAAAGCAGTTTTTAGTGATTGAACCAAACATGCCGAAAATGACGATAAAGCAACACAGCTTGAGCTCTTACAGCAACATGATACCTGGAGGCCTCCATGGATAACACAGTGGCTTCACTCCCGTTAATGCTCAAGCAGCTTAAGCTCTCGAGCATGGTGCAGCAATGGAATACGGTCGGTAAGAAGGCCGTAAAAGAGCAATGGAGTCCTCAGCAATATCTCTCTGAGCTCTGTCATATCGAACTGGCCACGCGTGATAACAAGCGGTTACAGCGGCTCTTAAAGGACGCCAAGCTACCCATTGGAAAAAACCTGACTAACTTCGATTTCACCTTGGTTGAGGGCGTTAATAAGTACATGGTTGCCGACTTAATTAACCAACCAAGCTGGCTGAAGGTCGGTGGTAATATTCTATTGTTCGGTGCCAGTGGGCTCGGTAAAACGCACATTGCGAGCAGCATCGGCTATGGGCTTATTGAACAAAACTACAAGGTGAAGTTCATGGCCGCATCCGCACTAGTCCAGCAACTCCAACAGGCCAAACAGCAGCTTCGCTTGCAGGACGAGTTAATAAGACTCGACAAGTACGCCGTCTTAATCGTGGATGACGTTGGCTATGTTCGCAAAACCGAGCAAGAAACGAGTGTGCTTTTTGAGCTGATTGCGCATCGATACGAGCGGCACAGCATGATCATTACATCGAACAAATCATTCGACCAATGGGATGAACTGTTTGATGACTCAACAATGACCATCGCAGCTATCGATCGATTAGTTCATCACGCAACTATTATCCATTGCGAAGGTGAAAGCTATCGGCGCAAAGCAGCCCTGAAAAAGGGGCAGTAAAATTCAGTGTCAACCGGCCAAGACAGTTGACGAAAAACCGGCCAAGGTAATTGACGCTGGATATGAGCCGTTATCTTCGGAGCTTAAAGAGCATTTTTATGCTTGGCTGTGTGATATTAATGTGAGCGCAATGGATGAAAGTTTGAAGCTCCGCATTGTCAATCCGAGTTTGTTCTTGAACTTTAATTACACGCCCGTACTGCAAGACTTTTACGCTATCCCAGATGACCAAATTTTGCATATTCATGGCTCTATTAACAATGGTGGCGAAGAAGATATTATTCTTGGGCATGGCTGGAACCCGCAACGTCGTATTGAAACGCAAGAAAATTACGCGAGTGATGATCATGATGTCCGCACAACAGAAGGTCAGGACATCATTAACAACTATTTTCAAGCCACCTTCAAACCAATTGATGACTTACTCATTCAGCACGACGATTTTTTTGAGCGCTTGGCGGGAATCGCAAATATTTACGTTTGGGGCCACTCACTATCAAGCGTAGATATCCCCTATTTCGAAGCTGTAATTGATGCGACACGTGTTGGCAAACCACACTGGCATATTAGCTATTTCTCAGAAGGTGAAAAGCTACATCATCAGAGTGTTATGGATAACCTTGGCGTTTCCAAGCATGAAGTGACGTTCCTACAGCTCACAAGACGCGAAGCTCAGTAGAGATATTACTGCAAAATAAAATTTGACAACTCTTCATTTGCAGTCTACTTTTAGTGCTGTATTGTTGTTACTGTAATAATTGTATTGTAGAGGTGCTATGACAGGCGGCCACCTGTCATAGCCTTCATTTCCCACTAACCCTTTAAAATTAGAGAGGTAAATGAATGAAAAAATTATATCAGATTACGTACGAACTAACCGATGAAAGTTTTCGGGAAGCATTAGAATTTAAAATTAAAGAGCTAGGTAGAGCAGTTCAGGTGCTTGATTCTTCTTGGATTCTGCAATCAGATCTCACTCAAACCCAATTATGTGGAGCGGTAGCAAATACGGTTAAAGAAGGACTTTCAATAATTGTGACCGAACTGACTGGTAAAGCTGATTGGATAATTTCAGATATTGGTTTAGATCTGGATGAAGCGCTTTCAAAGGTTTTACGCTATCC
>JAMCRH010000085.1 GCA_023380515.1 Gammaproteobacteria bacterium
CTCGGCAAGACTGCGCCCTTCGATCACGCCCATGGTCAAAAAGACCCAGTCGCCATCGCGATAGAATTCGAAGACACGCACAATATTGGGGTGGTTTAATTCGCGGGCAACTAACACTTCTTGCCGCAGCCTTTGCACCTGCTCAAAGTCGAGCGCATGCTGAGGAGCAATTAATTTAACTGCAATTTCAGTACCGAGGATTTCATCTCGCGCTGCATAAACATGCGCCTGACCACCAATTCCAACGGGCGCAACAATTCGGAAGCGACCAGCAAGAACAGTACCGTTTGGTAACTGCTTGCCAGCACTCAAGGCCGCCGTATGCTGTGCGCTCAATCGCGATGGATTGTCCTCTGGGGTGGTCACAAATTATCTCCAATAGAGCTTTTTTTATCCCTTAAGGATACAGCCCTTCAGTAGCTTTATGCAAAGCTAACTGTTAATAATTTGTCGAATTCTGTCGCAACGCTAACTTACCTGTAATTGCTGCAGGCGAACCTCGATATCTTGAATTTGCAATGCCATCGATAATTGGCGCGAAAACGACCGGACAATAGCAAGGTCCGTATCGAGGAATGCGCGGTGTTCGGCTTGACTATCGGCATATAAAACAGCGACGACGTCGTGCCCAACAATGACGGGGAACACTAAAAGTGCTTGGATATGATTTTTGATAATACTCGCCGCTTGCGCAAGTTCTGGGTTGTGTTGCACAGCTGCAAGAACGACCGATTCTTGGGTTTCCACGGCTTGCTGAATGGCTGAACGGCTACCGCTAAACGTCTGGCCACCAAGCCACTCCGGATACCCTGAGCAATGCGAAATATCGCCTTCGGCGTCAAGGAAGATCACTGCCGCACGGTCACTGGACAGAATAGTTGTTAGTGTGTCACTGGCATTTTGCAATAAGTTTTGCAATGACGTTTCGCGCAGCATATTTTCTGCGGCTGCATTTAAGTAGCGCTGACGCCACTGCCGAAAACTGCTTTCTGCGGTAATTTGGCGATGTTCAACGAGCTCCATGCGGCACTGCACCGGACCTAGCGTCACATCGGCCAAACGTGCAAGTGCAATTGAGCTCACACGTTGGCCGTTTTGGAAGCAGCCATTCTGGCTGTTGTGATCTTGTAGTTGCCACACGCCATTGCGCGCGCTTATTCGAGCGTGATACCGCGACACCGATGGATCATCGAGAACGATATCACAGTCGTCTGAGCGACCGAGCAAATACTCCTTGCCTTCAAACAGCACATGGTTTTGTGCCGGTTTATTTGCATAGCGAAGTTGTAGGCGAAGTGGCATAGTGACTACCTCATCAGCTCATTCAGGGTGAAACGAAGGCTGCGACCTTTCGATAAGGCTTCACCTTGGACGTTGACGATGTCATCACTAGAGCGCCAGATATTTGGCAAATTGTCTGCCTGAGCATTCTCGAGTGAACGTAACAGTGCGTTTAGGTTCGATACTGCTGCTTGATAGCGCTGTTCTTGAACATGGGCGCGGACGTTGCGCGCCAAAGAAACAACATTCGAAGCGAACTCACTATGATAGTCGGTCACGTGCTGACTTAAGAAACCCGCCAACTCAATTGCTTTGGCATCAGACACTTGATGCTGGTCACGATTGTCGACTAACAGAATAAAGTCAGAGAAAGTACCTGATGAGCCACGCGCTCGCATGCTGCCCGGTGCGGTCAGGTTGGTGATGTCTTCAAACATGCCACCGTCGTGTGAACGGAACAAGCGGATGTTTTTATCGAAGTCGATACTTGTGGTGTAGAACTCGATTTCGGCTTCACCAGAAAACGCAAAGCCACGGTCTTTCCGCGGTTGAATCGAAACCATCACTGGGAAACCATCTACCAATGCGGTTTGGAAGTTGTCTGGAAGGCGGCTCTGTACCGAGTAATCATGAGCGTGAACAGCTCGGACACTCACATCCACATTCGCAGCGCTTAAGCCTAAGGCTTGAGCAAAAGTAACAGAAAATTGCAGATGATGGCCATCTACGTCGAGTTCAGCTGAGATACGATTGTCCGCAAAGCGGATATTATCGTTCGCAACTGCTGGCGTCCCAAGTGCCAGAGTTAATGCAACAAGTGCCGGAGCGAAGTACTTAAGCATCGTTAGATCCTCTTTTAATAATCAATTGCCAATATCAACCTCAGCCTACGCTTAGGTTGCACGGATGACAACTGCAAAATATTTACTTCGACTAATATGGCAAGGGATTACGAAACTGGATATAGGGGTTTACCCCTAATTTACACAAAAACGACCGGTTTTCAGTCAAAAACCGGCCGAATCCTAACAATTTACAGTTTGTTCAAAAAACTTTTTATGAATCAGCGCTCTTTACAACCTTCATTGTCCAAGCAAATAGAGAACCTTCGCTGTCGAACGTGTTGTAACTGGTCTCTGAGGACGCTTTGTATGCTGACTTCAGCACCTTCTTGAGATCAGACTCTGATTGTGCTGCTTTTAATTGGTCTTCGAGACGACGACGATGGTCTTGTAGAACCTCGTAGGTCACGGGAAGCCATTCGAC
>JAMCRH010000086.1:0-1349 GCA_023380515.1 Gammaproteobacteria bacterium
TCGGCGCTTAGGTCACTTTTACTCATCAATTTATCGAGCGTTTTGTCCATATTGGGCACTGTGCTGCGCATCGAGTGACCTAAATTAGTGCGGAAAAATGATGGACAGACCACGGTGACACCAATATTGCTCGGCGCTAATTCATGCTGCAGGGTTTCTGACAAGGTAACGACAGCGGACTTGGTGCTGTTGTAAGCCGACATATTCGGTACGTCGAGGAGTCCCGCCATGGAGGCGATATTGATAAAATGCCCTTGTTTTTGCTGTTTAAAAATTGGTGTGAAGACTTTGCAGCCGCGTACAACGCCGAGCAGGTTAATATTAATAATCCAGTGCCAGTCTTCTAGACTGACGGTTTCGATGGCTCCAACTTGGGCGACTCCGGCATTGTTTACCACTAAATCTACTCCGCCCCATGCCTCTAAGAGGGTATCCGCGACGCGCTGAAGATCTGCTTCTTGGGTGACGTCACAGTGAAAATAGCGCGCATCTTGTGCGGTTTGGGCAAGGGCTTGCTGGGCCTGTTGTCCAAGGTCCTCCTGAATATCACCGATGGCCACGCGCCAACCTTGTTGAGCGTAGTAATGCGCGAGTGCATAACCAAAACCACTGGCTCCCCCAGTGATAAAAATACGTTTTTGCGGATCTAAACTGTTGCTCATGAACTACCCACCTTTAGTTATTTTTTTAACCCTATGATCCGCAGGGGATACTCCCGAAGCCCCCGTGTAATAAGGCCTTGAATTGGCTACAGTGAGGGCATCAAAACAGAAGTCGGTTAGCGACATCCCCTAGGGAAAAGCAAAACACTGCGTCGATGAGATCTACTTTACCGCAAACTGACTTCGTGAACAGCTCTCACTTGGTGTTATTCACTTGTCTTGGAGGACAAGCTTATGAAAACTACTTCTCAACGTTCAGCTTGGCGGAAACCAATATGGTTCTCAGCCACTGCTGCTGGCATCATGCTTGCTATCAGCGGTTTCGCGGGAACAGCCGCAGCCGCCGATATGGAAGCAGGTAAGAAATCTTACGAGCGCAACTGTGCCGCTTGCCACCGCCCTGATGGTTCGGGGATGCGTGGGGCATTCCCTCCGCTAGCGAACAACCCGAACTTGAAAGCGGAGCCAGAGCGTGTTGTTGACTCAATCCTGAAAGGTGTCTCCGGACCACTTGAAGTCGGCGGTATTACCTATAACGCGGTGATGCCAGCAATGGCTCATTTAGACGACACGGAAATCGCTAACATTTCCAATTATGTCCTCAATAGCTGGGGTAATAGTGGTCCTGAAATTACCGCAGCACAAGTAAAAACCGTGCGCGAGGGTGGCGGCTTAACGGATCGTGCG
>JAMCRH010000086.1:1363-8727 GCA_023380515.1 Gammaproteobacteria bacterium
AGGGCGCGCCATCACCGGTTGAAGGCGGCTCCATGGTGGTGACCCCGGGCGCTCCGGATCTGACTGAAGAAGAATTCGCTTCGTCACAACAAATCTATTTCGAGCGCTGTGCGGGCTGTCATGGTGTATTGCGTAAAGGCGCAACGGGTTTACCATTGACTACCGACCTGACGCAAGCGAAAGGAACAGATTATCTGAAAGCGTTAATCGCGTTCGGTTCACCAGCGGGTATGCCAAACTGGGGTACTTCAGGTGAATTAACCGACGCGCAAATCGATGCGATGGCGCGTTACTTACAGCACGAACCACCTACACCACCAGAGTGGGGCATGAAAGAAATGCGCGACTCGTGGATCGTGCACGTGAAGCCAGAGGACCGTCCGGCTACTCCACAGCACAATTATGACGTCGACAACATGTTTGCGGTAACCCTTCGCGATGCGGGTGAAGTGGCAATTATCGACGGCAATAGTTATGAAGTGATTTCCTATGTACCAACTGGCTACGCGGTGCATATTTCACGGGCATCGAGTTCAGGTCGTTACTTCTCGACCATTGGTCGAGATGGCAAAGTCGACTTGATTGACTTGTACATGGATCCACCGCAAGTGGTCGCGGAAATTAAAATCGGCATGGAAGCACGGTCGGTGGAGAACTCACGCTACAAAGGCTACGAAGATAAAATCGCAATCGCAGGCGCTTACTGGCCACCTCATTATGTGTTGATGGATGGTGAGAGTCTTGAACCACACAAAATCGTGTCGACTCGCGGTTATGTGACTGGCACACAAGAGTACCACCCAGAACCTCGTGTCGCGGCAATTGTCGGCTCGCACAAGCACCCAGAGTTTATCGTTAACGTTAAAGAAACCGGTAAGATTTTGCTGGTCAACTACGAAAACATTGACGCATTGCAAGTGACTACCATTGATGCAGCACCATTCTTGCACGATGGTGGTTGGGATCGCAGCGGCCGCTATTTCATGACTGCAGCTAATGAGTCGGACAAGATTGCGGTCATTGACGCCCAAGAGCGGACTTTGAAAGCCTTGGTTCCAGCTGAGCGGATTCCTCACCCAGGTCGTGGTGCCAATATTGAGCATCCAAAGTATGGCCCAGTCTGGATTACCAGTGCGCTAGGTAATGCGGATATCACTTTGATTGGCACTGACCCAGACAATCACCCAGACCATGCGTTCAAAGCGGTCGAGGTATTGCAAGGTCAAGGTGGTGGTTCACTCTTTGTGAAATCACATCCGAAGTCTACCAATTTGTGGGTAGATACTACATTCCACCCGGAAGCTGAAATTAGTCAATCGGTAGCGGTATTTGATATCAACAACCTCGATGCGGGCTATACCGTGCTGCCAATCGCAGAGTGGGCTGATTTAGGTCCAGGTCCGAAACGGATTGTTCAACCTGAATACAACAAGCAAGGCACCGAAGTTTGGTTCTCTGTTTGGAGTGGCATGGAAGAAGTAGTTTTCATAAGCTTGTAGTCTGCAATCGTGGTGGTTGATGACAAAACTCGCACACTCAAGCACGTCATCAAAGGCCCACGGATGATTACCCCAACTGGTAAGTTCAACAACTACAACACACGTAACGAAGTTTACTAAGACCACGGTAGTAAACGAAGTAAGTCCCCGGCCTAGCATGCTAGGCCGGCTTTCCCCCAAAGCCCTTGGAATTGGATGCCCCCTATGCAGAAGTCTCCTATTCGTCGTTTCACCCCGCATCGTCTCGCTCTTGCCATTGCCACTCTCGTCAGTGTTCCGGTCGCCACTCATGCCATGGCTGGAGAGCAATCGGACGCGGACACTTATGAAATCATCACAGTGGTGGCACATCGTCAAGCACGGCAGCAAAGCGAAGTCACCGGTACCGTCACGGTCATTGATGAGAATCGTATACAGCGAGAACTCGCGATCGATGTAGCCGATTTAATTCGCTATGAACCCGGTGTCGATATCGACAACGGTGGCAGTCGCTTTGGGCATAGTGGTTTCACCATTCGCGGTATAGGTGGCAACCGCAGTGTGATCGTGGTTGATAACATCCCTTTAGCGGATGGCTTTAGCGTCGGTAACTTTTCTGATAGTGGTCGCGGTTTGTCGGAGCTTGGCTTAGTTAGCCGAGTTGAAGTTTTGCGAGGGCCGGCTTCGACTCTCTATGGCAGCAAAGCGTTAGGTGGGGTGGTCGCATTTTCGTTACTTGATGTCGATGATGTGCTCCATGCCGGCGATTTCGGCGGGTTTGTCAATTTAAGTGGCAATACGGACCGTGATCGCTATCGGGCGACGGCTGCAACAGCGTGGCGACATGGCGACTATGGCGTCTTGATTGCAGGTGCGCACCAGCGCAGCGCTGAGCCTAATTTAGCGCAAACGCCCAATGTACAAGACCAACTTAACCTGACCCAAGACGCAGTGCTGCTCCGATTCACCAAGGACACTGACCGCAGCCGCATTCGCTTCAGTGCCGACAGTACCGAAGAGCAACGTGATAGCGATATTTTGGCGTTGCTCGGTCAAGGACGTTTTGCGCTGACCACACTGATGCAGGGTGATGACTGGCGTCAACAGCAACGTTTTGTCGTCGACCAATATTTTCAAAAGGTGGCTGGTATCGATCGGGGTAATTGGCGGATTTGGCGCCAGCTTGTGAATACTCAGCAGGGGACATTTGAGGAACGCCGCGCCGCGGCAACCCCGGTGTCGATTTCGCGTGATTTTGAATTACAGCAAAGTACTTGGGGAATTGGTGCTGATTTAGAAAATGATTTTCAGTTTGCCGACTTGCAACAGCGCATAGGCTATGGCTTTGAGTGGCTGCAAACCAAAGTATCGGACCGGCGAGACGGCGTGCAAACCAACCTAAACACCGGTGCAACGACCAACATTATTCTCGGCGAACGTTTCCCATTGCGTGATTTTCCCAATAGTGAAATCACCGAACTAGGCTTGATGTGGCCCTTATCGATTAAGTTATGGCAAGGAGGCCCGACGTTAAGTCCAGGTTTGCGTTACGAGTACTATCAATTGAAATCCTATGCAGATGCGCTGTACTCGGAAGCATTTCCAAACGCAGAAGTGACGGACTTAACGGAAAGTCACTGGTTGCCAAAACTAGGATTGATGTGGCCCTTATCGACCAGTCTCGATGGCTTTGTGCAATATGCGGAAGGCTTTCGTGCACCACCTTTCTCAGATGTGAATATTGGGCTGTATATGCCCATGATGAATATTGTCGCCATTCCTAATCCAGACTTAAAATCCGAGCGTGGTCGCACTGTTGAAGCGGGTGCCCGCTGGCGTGGCGCTTCGGCGCAGGTGGAAGCGGTAGTATTCCGCAATGATTACCGCGACTTTATCGAAACCCGGGCGGCACTTGGGTTTGACCCCGAACTTGGCATGCTGGTGTTTCAATCGCAAAATCGTGAACGGGTGCGCATTGAAGGTGCAGAGTTGCGTTATCGTCAAGCGCTCGGCAATCGGTTCGAACTGAGTTTGGCTGCAGAAGTCACGCGAGGGTATGAGCAGGGCATGGAGGCCGCGGAGAATCGTAATCTTAGCTCGGTGGCTCCCGCGCGCGCGACATTGGAATTGGCTTATTTACCATCGCTTAATTGGGAAAGTCGACTGTTCATTCAAAGTAGTCGTGGTCAACGCGAACTGAATGATGCCAGCGGAGCTGCCCTATTTTCGGCGCCAGGCTACACCACGTTTGATTGGGTGACGCAGTGGTTCCCCAATGAGAACTGGGCGTTAACCTTTGGTGTCTTTAATCTCAGCGATAAAACTTATTGGCGCCACAGCGGCTCGCGGACGCGAGTGGCAAATGATCCATACCTCCCTCTCTGGGCTGAACCGGGGCGCAGTGTTGGTGCATCTACGACTTATCGCTTCTAACTCGGGACTGGGCTTGCAATATGTGCCGTAGTGCTTAAATGACATGTTTGATCAATCACAGCATTACGGCACTGATCTAGTGTCCTTTTGGTAGCAAACAAGCGAGGTTCTTGATACAAAGGAGCTTCGATATTTGCTCGAGTAGGGGATCAGGATGCGTGACGATCAGCAGGCAACAAAACTGTACATTCAGTTTTTGTATGTTGTGACTATGCTGGTCTTTATCGCGAGTGCGTTTTTTTACCGACCTGATCCCGAGGCGGGAGTCGGACATTTCTGGCTCACCTTGGCATTACTTACAGTATTAACTGCGGTTGCTACCGTAAGTGAACAGAAAGGCACGACCACTGCACAAGTATTCGGTCTTTCGGTGCTTTGGGTGATCGGGCTAAGTGCGTCTGGTGGTGTGACAAGTCCGGCAAACGCCTTACTCTTAATTCTCATCGTTGTCTCATTTTTGCAGCTTCGGCCACTCGCTGGTTGGGGTATTCTTGCATTTATTCTTAGCGCCCAAGGCTACTTCCTGATTTTGCTTGAGCGCGGCGCACACGGTCACAGTGAGCACCGCGACCATTATCTCGGCATGGGCTTCACCTTCATGGTGGCTGCTATTTTACTTGCCATCACGCTGCGTCTTATGCGCACGCGGCTCGAGCGCAGTCAACGGCAACTTCAAGATATGCGTGAAGCGCAATTGCGTCGAGAACAAATCCTCGGTTTAGCAACGGCCTCAGCGCAGCTCACCCATGAAATTGCGACACCATTAGCGATGTTGAGTTTACTGCACGAAGAGCTGCAAGAAAGTTTCAGTGACCATCCTGCTGTTGTTGAAATGGAGGAGCCCCTCGCACGGGCAAAAGCGCTATTAACTGACCTGCGCGCAGTGAGCCATTCCTTGAATCAGGACGAGTTGCAACGTATTCCAGTCCGTGAAATTCTGCATGAACTAAGACAACAGAGCGCGCTATCCATGCCAACTGTGCCGGTGGAGTTTCAAGCTGGTGAGGCCGATAACTCGCAGTATTTAGACGAAGCCGCAGTTTTGGCTGACCAAACTTTATTACCAGCTCTGTTAAATCTGATTCGCAATGCAGCGCATGAAGTAGAACAAAGCGGTTATGGTAAAGTGGTTATTGAGAGTGAAACTCGCGATAATAGCTGGTGTTTGACCATTCGCAACCCAAACTTTTCGCTTACAAAAGCACGTCTAAGTGCGCTTGGACATGGCCAAGTCACAAGTCAAAAAGGGCTCGGTATTGGCTTGCTACTCAGTCATGCAACGTTAGAGCGAATGGGCGGGACTTTAGAGATGCTACTAATTGATAATCATGATAAAAATAAGCAACCTCTGCAAAATAACAGCTTACCTGAGCAGAGCGCGTCTGGTTATGTTGAACAGCATGTGCTCATGCCACTTATTAAATAGGAGTTTTGCGGCATGGCGGAAATACGCCTCCTAATGATCGACGATGATGACGCATTTGCGCGAGTGTTGCTGCGACGCTTAGAGCACCATGGTTGGCTCGGTGTTCATGCGGCATCGACAGAACAGGCTATACAAGAGCTTAAAGGGTTACGTCCCGAGGTTATCCTGCTCGACCTGAACTTAGCCGGTGAGTCAGGCTTGAGCCGCCTGCAGGAGATTCAAACAACGTGGCGCAAAGCACGAGTTATTATCCTAACCGGCTATGCAAGTATTGCGACGACTGTTCATGCAATCAAGCAGGGGTGTGACGACTACCTGACCAAACCGGTGGAAATGAATATGCTCTTGAAGGTACTTGCGGGTGATGACGAAGAGCCGCCTGTTTGTGATGAGCCGGTAAGTGTCGATGCATTGGAGTGGGAGCTGATTCAACGGACGTTGCAAGAGCACGAAGGGAACATTTCAGCAACGGCAAGAGCGCTGAAAATGCACCGGCGGACTTTGCAACGTAAACTTCAGAAAAAGCGAGTGTCATGAACCGACGTCATAGTCAGTATGACACAATTGATCACGGTGACGTTGGTACCAATATGTCGGGATTGATATCCGCCAGTGTGCGGCAACCCGTTAGCGCCATAGCGACGTCCATTTCCGCGCGCAAAATAGTGAGAACTTCGCTCACACCTTGTTCGCCGCGCGCCGCTAAACCATAAGCCCAAGCGCGGCCGAGTAGGCAGCCATTCGCACCAAGTGCGAGTGCTTTCACTACATCAAGGCCACTGCGAATCCCCCCGTCGACGAGTACTTCACAGCGCCCTGCAACTGCCTCAACGCACTGCGGCAGGGCATGAATGCTGGCATCGACGCTATCAAGTTGGCGGCCACCATGATTTGAGACGATGATCGCGTCAAACCCTAAGTTTGCGGCCATACGTGCATCTTCCGAATCTAGGATCCCCTTCAAAACGATCTTGCCAGACCAATGTTCACGCAACCAAGCGAGGTCGTCCCAAGTCACTGCCGGATCAAACTGTTCGTCGACCCATTGTTTAAATGCGGGTAGGCTTTTGGCCCCGGGAACGGCCGCTGCGAGATTACCAAAGACTAAAGGTTTGCCTTGGATTGGGACGTCCCAAAGCCACTGTGGATGAGTCAAAATATCAGCGATTTTAGCCAGTTTGGCTCTAAGCCCAGAGTCACCAGCAATACCATGACGGACGTCGCGATAGCGTGCACCAAGGACGGCTAAGTCAACGGTAAACACAAGTACTTTGACGCCAGCTTGTTTGGCGGCTCGCGCAGCTTGCACTTCGCCACGGCGTGCATTCAGGCCCGCGAGTCCAACCGGGCCAAGCACAATTGGCATGGCATATTGTTGACCAAGAATCGTCGTCGACAGGTCGCGTTGACTCACATCCTTGAGAACGCGTTGGCGCAAATGAACCTGTCCGAATGCTGAGATATTGTCACGGCAGGTTTGCTCGGCATAGGAACCACCCTCTAAGTAATCGAAAAACTGGCGTGGCAGGCGTTTTTTCGCCAACGTGCGGTAATCATCAATACTCGCGGGGGCAATAAACTTAGCCATAATGATTGTTCCGTTCTGTTTTGCTTAACGTCTAGTTTTCATTTAACCCGAGAATTGCCTCAATTTGATCACGAGTCAACACGTGATAACTAGGCTGTGCTTCGACATAAATGTCGCGCGCTAACGTAAGCCCTTCGGGTGTTGCTGCGAGTGCAGAATACACTGGACGAATAAAGGCTAAGCGGCCCATGCTCGTCAGCATTTCGCGGACACGCGGCATGGCCGGTTCGTAATTGTATTGAATGGCAATAACCAGCCATTGCGAAAGAATTGCATTATTGCGGGTTGCGGTTAACTCAAATTCTTCGTCGAGGCGGGCTAAATCATCCTGCGAAATATCCTTTGGCAGCTGCGACAGAAAGTAAGCACGCTCATGAATTGACCAGTGACTGATGTCGATGCTCTCGCCCGCAAACCAATTTTGTTGCGCCTCAGCAAC
>JAMCRH010000087.1 GCA_023380515.1 Gammaproteobacteria bacterium
AGTTCAGAACCGGTCGTCACTCATGATGCTTTATCAGAGCATACATTAAGCTTGGAAATGCCTTATGTTTCTAATGTTCAGCAAGGCATGCCGGGGAATAGAGCTAATAAACGGCTGGATTTGACTGAGAGACAACAGGCACCAATTTTCAACGCGCTACTTTTATTACTTGGCAAGGTCCATGCAAAACTTCACCAGGTAAGCATACAGCGTGAAGTGCCTACTCCATGGTTGGATTTCTGCGAAATTGGAGTAATTGTCTCCATAGCACTTACCAAGAGTGACAAGGGTTTCTGGCTACAGTACGAGGCATATCGCAAAGAGCGGCTCTCTGAAATCACCGAAGAAGAACCCGTCGCCCAGGCAATCGTCAAATACATAGAAATTAACAGTATTAAGGAAACTACTGAAAAATCAGCGGGAGCTTGGCTTGCCATTTTGGAAAAATACAAACCCGCTTGGGGTAGTGAAAGCAAATGGCCGCGTGAACCACGTGGGCTTGGGGCGGCGTTTAAACGTGCTGCGCCTCTATTAGAAGCACAGGGAATTACCTGTTATAGCAACGGTAAACGTGGCTCTAATCGGCATTGGGTAATCGGCCCCCAGCATCGAGGTTGGGAGGATTTAGGAGAATGGCTCTAAATTCTAATTCAACGAGCCCAAATTTTTCATTGGCACAACACTTCTTATCATGTCGTTACCGTGGGCAATCTGCCTGAAGAGCTTCTCTTTAATGCCTCAGGCATACACGGTAGCAAGCATGCCCTTTCCTTTCATTAGCTCCTCTACTGTATCTAAAGCGTTGCTGGTAAACCGTTCCCGCTAAGGCCACTCTTGTCATGACGACGACACCCCCGCTTAAGGGAGTCTAGCTCCCGCTGTTAGGTTGGCTAATACCCACTCATTATCCCTGCAAGCCAAGGCTTGTACTACGCCACTACCGCCAGGGTAAAGTTCCATGTATCTACCCCTATTGGGGTTAATAATCCGCCACCCTACGCCATGTTTTTTAATCGGTCAGGTACTGGATAGGGATTCTATTCAAAGCTTAATGCTATTCAAGTACGGGAAGACATCGGCGTAGTCAGCAATGAATTTCAATGCTATGACGACATTGAACATCAAAACTCCCACATATTGGCTGCATAAGCTTCGCTTTTACAAAAACTTCAATTTTCAATGTCGTGACGTCGTGCTCAAAAGGCCCGGGGTTCATCACCTTGATCAACCTACCTGACATTTAGCAGCTCATTCCAATGCGTGGTATAGCGTGGTGTTCGCCGCTCACTGCGTAGCGACCAGGCGTTGCCTTTACGGGGTAGACCCAGCTGTACCGTTCCTTTACCTAGCTCACGATTGAGCTTATCCATCGTCGCCATCAGGCGTTTGCTGCGCTTAGCTTCTTCATCGGTTTGCGGGGTTTCGGTGAGGGTGAGCTGTCGATTTGCCTTGGGTGAAAGGTCGAGCAGCATCAGACCTGCTTTATGGTAGCTGTAACCCTTACGCCAGAGACGGCGTAGGCCTTGTACCGCTGCGGCGATAATATCGCGGCTATCATCGGTGGGCCTCTCTAGAGAGATAACCACACGTTGTTGATATTGCGGTAAGTCAGTACGGAATGGGTTGGTACGCACAAACACCATCACTGCACTGGTTACACTTTGCTGTTTACGCAGCCTTTCGGCCGCCCTAGCAGCATGCTGTCTTAAGGCTTCTCGCAAGTCGTGGGGATTGTTGGTTAGCCTACCGAACGAGCGTGACACCATGATCTGTTGCTTGGGTAAACTCATGTCATCAAGCTGGATGGCGGACTGCCCGCGTAGCTCCCATACGATGCGTTCCTGCACCACACTAAATCTCCCCCTGATACGCTTAGGGTCTGCCTCGCGTAGATCCCATGCGGTCTCAATACCCATCACTCTTAAACGTTCACCGGTGCGGCGTGCCACCCCCCACAGCTCTGTCACTGGCAATTGCTTTAGCAAGGCCTTGGTCGCTTCACTATCGGCGGTCAGCTTACACACCCCGTGCTGCTTGTAGGCGGAATGTTTTTTAGCCGCTTGGTTCGCCACTTTGGCTAATACGCGGGTCGGTGCAAACCCCACGCATACGGGAATCCCCGTCCACTGCCGAACGGTATCGCGCATGGCTTGGCCCCGAGCTTCCTGCGTCTCTGGGTCAAAGCCCTGAAACCCGACAAAACTTTCATCAATGGAATACACCTCCACATGGGGTGAAAACTCGCCTAGCACCTCGGTCACCCGCTGGGACATATCGCCATACAAAGCATAGTTGCTGGACAACAGTAAGGCTTGACGGCGTATTCCAGGCGGTAATAGGTGCATGGCCGTTCCCATCTCAACCCCCAGGGCTTTGAGTTCGTTGCTACGGGCAACGACGCAACCATCGTTATTCGACAGCACCCCTACCGGACGCCCTTCCAGCATTGGATCAAAAACGCGCTCGCAACTGACATAAAAGTTGTTGCAGTCAACAAGCGCAATCACGGCAGTGCCCTCAGCAGATTGTGAATCACGTCGGTCACTACACCCCATACTTGGGATTCGCGTCCATCAAGGGGTATTGGCTTGAAATTAGGGTTACTTGCTTTGAGGTAGGTACGCTGGCCTACCCGCTCCAGGCGCTTAACGGTCATCTCGCCATCGACGCAGATCACCACAATCCGACCTGGCAGCGCTTCCAGACTGCGATCCACCACTAATAAGGCCCCTGGGTGGATACTATCCCCGATCATCGAAGAGCCTGCCGCACGCGCAAAATAGGTCGAGGCTGGGCGTTTAACGACGTAGCGGTGCAGATCTAGCTCGGTATCCAGGTGATCATCGGCGGGCGAAGGAAATCCGGCACGCACAGCGGTGGAATAGAGCGGTAAAGAGTGTGACGAGGCCACGGCATCTGCCCGGCCCAGCAGTGAAACGCTTAATGACATAAAAGGCTTCTCCTTTTTGCTGTATGTATGAACAGTTTCAGTAAAGAGGACTAGCGAAGCAACCATTTAAAAGTCAACGCTAAAAATTACAGACCTACATCACTCCTATGAACCCACACCTAGAATTGCTTTGTATTGCATAGAAGTGTTGCTAATGCCCATGCCTTGTAAACACGATGCCACTACTCGCCGATA
>JAMCRH010000088.1 GCA_023380515.1 Gammaproteobacteria bacterium
CGATGTTGCCTGTTTTTATGCCTATAGCGAATCGATGTTATGGAATTGCGGCATTATCTGCGCTCCACTAGGGCTGTTGCTCGAAGAAAGCAAGCGGCATATGCCCGATATTGGAAACGTGCTGAGTTTCACGGATGTTGATCTTATCTGCGCAGATGATTCACACACACCTTCTAGCAATAGATGGTCTTCGAGTGCCTTTGCAGAACGTTATGCGCAGCTTCCAGCTATTTCGATTGACTATGCGCTTTTGGAAAAGAGTGATAAACGTGCGGTGGTCGCGGGCAGCTTTGGGTGGTCTGATATTGGATCGCTTGAAGCATTTATCGGCGCTTGCCGTCCGCCAGAGCAACAAAACACTCTTTCGTTTTTTGACGCTTCGCACAATAGCGCGTATGCAAATAAACTTGTTGTTTTCGCAGGTGTTACTGACATTTGTGTGGTAGACACAGGTGACATGCTCCTCGTCACGCGGCGTGACTTGATGGATCGCTCTGCTGACATGGCGCAGCAGATGCTCGCCAAAGGCTACGCCGAGTATTTGTAAGCTAGAGACTGACCATTTGAAATTCGCACTAAAAAAGCGGGTTGGGGTACGCAGTACCCCTAAAGTTGCCGGAGCGATACGTGTACTTTGAAAAATAACGTAGTAAGAAGAGTCGCGTAGGCCAAAATCAAGTGCTCATGCCTGAGCACAACCGGAAGAAAACATTCTTTTACGTAGGTGCTCGCCCGGAAGGCTCGCCCCCACACCCCCACAGCGGTTAGGGGACGCCGTTTCTCTAATCCGTCGCCGGCTGCGCCCGTCGTAGTCTGAACCTTCGAGAGTTTTACGACAACGAAGAGACGAAGTCGGGAGCGATAGGTGTTGTTTGCATATTATAAAGGGGTTGGAGTCGCGTAGGCCCCTGATTATTATTTTTCATAAAAATTTTTTAGTGATACATTGGTGTTCAACGTAAAACAGAAAGAGGAGTTGCAACGTGAAACGAGCACTGATTACGGGAATCACTGGACAAGATGGTTGCTATCTTGCACGCTTTTTGCTCGACAAAGGGTATGAAGTGCACGGGATTTGCCGTCGCGCTTCAACGCCCAATCTTGGACGCTTAACAGAGCTACTTCCCAACATACAACTTCACTACGCTGATATGACCGATGCGCTCAGCTTAACGCGTGTGCTTACGCTCAGTGAACCAGACGAAATTTATAATCTTGCTGCGCAAAGCCATGTTGCGGTCTCTTTTGATATCCCCGTTTACACTGCCCAAGCTGATGCGCTGGGTGTCGTGCATCTTCTTGAAGCAATTCGTGTACTAAAAATGACCGATCGCGTTCGCTTTTACCAAGCTTCTTCAAGCGAACTGTTTGGAAACGCGTGCGAAGTTCCTCAGCGTGAGACGACTCCTTTTGCACCACGCTCACCCTATGCGATTGCAAAACTCTATGCCTATTGGATGACGGTCAATTACCGTCAAGCGTATGGGCTCTTTGCAGCTAATGGGATCTTATTTAACCACGAATCTCCACAACGGGGGCATACCTTTGTTACGCAAAAAATCGCTCGTGCCATTGCGCAGATTGCACATGCTCGTTCTAGACGGAGTACTTTTGTTCCGCTTGCGTTAGGTAATCTTGATGCGCGGCGTGATTGGGGTTATGCAGAGGATTATGTTGATGCGATGTGGCGAATTGTGCAACATCACACAGCTGATGATTTTGTGATTGCGACGGGGCAATGGCATAGTGTCCGTGAGTTTGTCGAAAAAGCATGTGCACATGTTGGTATTACACTTGTCTGGACCGGCTCTGGACTTGATGAAACAGGTATTGATAGTGAAACAGGTCGCGTGATCGTGACGGTTGATGCGCAGTATTTTCGCCCAACGGAAGTTGACTCGCTGTTAGGTGACGCTACCAAAGCGCGTACGTTGCTTGGCTGGCAACCGACTATGAGTTTTGACGCGCTCGTCGCGCATATGGTTGATAGCGCAATTGACAGTGAACATATGCTTTGTGAGCGTATACAGACTACTCAAGAAGAAAATCGCACAACGTGGTGATATGAGTTTATGTGAAATGGGTATGTGATGGAAAAAAATGCCAAGATATACATTGCCGGACATCAGGGGCTTGTAGGCTCAGCGCTCATGCGCGCTTTGCATGAAGCGGGCTATGCTCATCTTGTCGCGCGCACGCTCTCAGAACTTGATCTCAGAAACCAAGCAGCGGTCAACGCTTTCTTTGCAGAACAGCGGCCTGAGTACGTCTTTTTGGCCGCAGCGCGGGTGGGCGGCATTGTAGCCAACGCTACCTACCCGGTCGACTTTCTCTACGATAATCTCATGATCGCAACGAACGTGATTCATGCAGCGCATGCAACAAACGTTAAAAAATTGCTCTATCTCGGTTCTTCTTGTATCTATCCGCGTGAATGCCCGCAACCGATCAAAGAAGAATATCTTCTCACAGGTCCGTTAGAACCAACCAACGAATGGTATGCGATTGCGAAAATCGCTGGGCTTAAGCTTTGTCAAGCGTATAACAAACAGTACGGTGCTGAAAGTGCTACGCGTTTTATTATGGCGATGCCCACCAATTTATATGGTCCTGGTGATACGTTTCATGATACGAATTCGCACGTTATTCCTGCACTCATGTCACGTATGTATACAGCAAAGCTTCACAAAGAGCCAACCGTACTG
>JAMCRH010000089.1 GCA_023380515.1 Gammaproteobacteria bacterium
TCATTTCGTCCCGCGACCACAACTTAGGCCCCGCCACTGCGTGGCGCAAACGGCTAAAGTGCGTACGCGCTACGCGTGACAATTTATGCCCCAAATTCGCGTCATTGCCATATTTGTCTGCCATTAGACGCAGACTGACTGGCCGACTGATACGCAACATGATATTGCGACCAGCAAACAACAACACCATAAAGCGCTTCCATAAACTACGCACTTCAATATCAGCACTCACCACACCAGTTGGTTCTTCGCGCCCAGCGTTACGCCCCCAAAATAAGGCGGCTGGAAACATTAGTACGTTGTGCTTAGGGTGCTGTTGATGGAGCGCCAGCAACTGGCCAAACGGCTGCTCAGCGGCATAATCTAGCTTCCGCTTAGGGTCTTCAACGAATAACACGCGGTCGAAGGTTTGCCCCTCAATCGTCAGCGGGCTCAGTGGGTCTGGCAACTGATGCTGCTTTGCGGCACGCTGTAACACCACCAAATCCGACAAACTCGGCGATTTCATCACATACACAATATGATTCGCGTCAGACGCCACGCTGTCGTGCGGGTCTAAGATTGTTTCGGCTTTGGTGAGCCAGCGCACTGGCCATTTGCAGATTGCATATAAATAGCGTTTAAAGCTCATAAGGCGCCATCTAAAGGGATAAAAGATAGGGTTAAGGATACCACTTCATGGTGCATTTGTCGCAATCCCTACATGCGTGCAAGAACATGGATAAAAATACAGCAATAGGCTTGCACTGCAAAAATTACTGTATATACTCACAGCATACTGTATAGAAAAACAGGGTTTATTATGGCCTCAACTCGTACACCTCAAATTCTTAGCGCACGCCCACTTACGCCGCGTCAAAGCGAAGTGTTAGATCTGATCAAAAGCACGATTGACGCGACGGGCATGCCGCCAACCCGTGCTGAAATAGCACAACGCTTAGGTTTTCGCTCCGCGAATGCAGCAGAAGAACATCTAAAAGCCTTAGCTAAAAAGGGTGTGATTGAAATGCTACCCGGCATGTCTCGCGGCATCCGCTTAGTGCAGCATGATAATAGCGACGAACCTGAGCAGTTAGGCCTGCCTTTGATAGGTCAAGTCGCGGCGGGCGAGCCAATTCTAGCCGCCGAGCATATTGAAAACCACGTTAATGCCGACCAACAGCTGTTTAAGCCCGCTGCAGATTTCTTGCTACGCGTTAAAGGCATGAGCATGCAGAAAATAGGCATTCTGGACGGCGACTTGTTGGCGGTGCATAAGACCAATCAGGCTCGCAACGGCCAGGTTGTGGTGGCCAGAATTGACGACGAAGTGACCGTTAAGCGTTTTGAGCGCCAAGGCAGCACCGTGCTGTTGCACCCAGAGAACGACGAATTTTCAACTATTTATGTAGATTTAACGACTCAACCATTAACCATTGAAGGGTTAGCTGTAGGTGTGATTCGTAACGGAGGCTGGTTATGAACCCAACACACAAACAACATCGTCACCCAGGCTTGTGGACCTTACCTAATCAAGCCCCCCATTTTTGCGCCAACAGCGACAGCTTTGACACCCAAGGCTTATTGTCTGCCCTATCAGACGTGTCGACGCAGTTTGAGCAACACCAGCGTTGGGTGACTTTAATTGGTCAACCAAGCAACACCAGTGTAAGCCATGTGTTACACATGCTCGCCCAAGCTGGCGTCAATTTACGCCACGTGCGCTGGATTCGTCCTAGCGATGCAGCCAGCAAAGCCTTTGCCGCGGAACAAGCGATGTTGCTAGACAACAGTGCGCTGGTGGTGGCGTGGCTCGACCAGTGCGTTCAACGCGATGCCCTAAGACTGCAATTAGCCCGTAAGCACACTCAGGCTAAAGTAATGATTTACAATGATTTATTTTCACCGATAGCGTTACATTAAGTAACCAATAAACAGCTATGAATCAGTTAAAGGGGGCTATTCACATCAGCCCCCTTTTTTATTAACAAAGATGATGCTATTTTGATCTGCGACAATATGTCCCAAATAGCTTTTACACGCCAAGTAGTTCTTTTTGCGCCTTTTTAAGGCGGATGTCTTAAAGCAGACGTGCAAATGCCAATAACCTTTACCTAACATCTGCATAAAGCAGAGATAATAATTAAAACGACAACAAAGGGTTAGGCAAGGACTGCGATTTCTGGGGAATAGCTGTTCCATTTCTTGCTGACCTCTTTGTTCTGGCGTTGCCACTGCACCCCATGCAGTGCAGCAGCAAAAGACTAAGAGGAGATGTCGAGTGAAAGCGAGTCTGTATCGCGTGCTTTGCGCCGCGCTGGTTTTGATGACACCAGCTGCATACGCTCAAACTCTGCAGTTAAATTTGACGCGTGGCGTGACTGATGTAAGTCAGTCCGTTTATAGCCTGCACATGTACGCATTTTATGTGTGCGCAGTTATTGGCGTCATCGTATTTGCTGCAATGTTCTGGTCCATGTTTCGCCATCGCAAGTCGCGTGGTGTTCAACCTGCGAAATTCCATGACAATGTCAAAGTGGAAATCGCTTGGACTATTATTCCTTTCTTAATTCTGATTGCCCTTGCCCTACCGGCTACCTTCCTACTCATCGATATGGAAGATACGGATGACTCAGACCTGACGGTTTTAGTGACAGGTTCCCAATGGCGTTGGGACTATGAATACTTCGATTACGATGTACGCTATCGCAGTAACATGGCCACCATGCGCGAGCAAGTGTACGGCAATCTTGAGAAAGGCCAGAATTACCTACTTGAGGTTGACCGTCCTCTGGTCATTCCTACCCAGCGCAAAGTGCGCTTCTTGATTACCTCCGACGACGTTATCCATAGTTGGTGGGTGCCTGAGTTCGCAGTCAAAAAGGACGCCAACCCAGGGTATATCAACGAAGCATGGACACGTGTCGAAGAGCCCGGTATTTACCGCGGCCAATGCGCTGAACTGTGTGGCCGAGACCATGCGTTTATGCCGGTCGTTGTCATTGCGATGGAGCCAGACGATTTCGAGAGTTGGATTACCAACGAAGAAACGCGTCTTGCTGAGCAACGTGCCGAAGAAGAACGCCTTCTTGAGATGCAAATGGACATGAGCGAGCTAATGAGCTTGGGTGAGTCTGTGTATGTAGCGCAATGCGCTGCCTGCCACCAACCCAACGGCCGTGGCGTACCTGGTGTATTCCCAGCCCTCGCTGGCGAAGGTGTTTCAGTTGACCCGAACGGCATTGATGAACATATCGACGTAGTCGTGAACGGTGTTCGCGGTAGTGCCATGCAAGCCTACCGTAGCCAGCTCAGTATGCGTGAATTAGCCGCCGTCATTACCTACGAGCGCAATGCTTGGGGCAACGATACCGGCGACGAAATTCAAGCCGCTGATATTCATAATTTTATCCAAGGCAATAATAATTAAGGGAGGATGGCCATGAGCACTGTTGTAGATACACATCTTGATCATGACGACCATCATGACCACAAGCCGACTGGTATAAAGCGTTGGTTATTTACCACCAACCATAAAGACATTGGAACGCTGTATTTATTATTCAGCTTTCTGATGTTCTTTGTCGGCGGTACGATGGCTTTGGTTATTCGTGCCGAGCTATTCCAACCGGGAATGCAAATTGTAGACCCGCATTTCTTTAATCAAATGACCACCATGCATGGTCTGATCATGGTCTTCGGTGCTGTCATGCCGGTAGGGCAAGGGCAATCAGAATTA
>JAMCRH010000090.1:0-363 GCA_023380515.1 Gammaproteobacteria bacterium
CATTCGGAACACTGGCGCGTGGTGACCGGGGTTTATTTACTGGCGCTCGTTAGCGTCATGATGGTAGTCGGGGTGGTCTGGGGGTGGCGACAGCGGTCGATTGGCCGCGGTGTGAAACAAACGAATCAGCTATTGCGTACAAGTTTGGCACTGTATTTATGCGAGTCCTTCGCGCTATCTTTTCAGGGTCGCGCAAGTTTTCATCAAATCGTTTCTGTCCTTGCCCAAAACGCATCGGTCGCAATTCAGAAACACGCTCGGCAGATGCAATTGTCGTTGCAAGGAGGTGAACGGGTTCTGGAACGGATTATGGCCACAGGCTTATTTAGTCCCAGCGCCCTCTATGAAATTCAGTTATTGAGA
>JAMCRH010000090.1:373-3272 GCA_023380515.1 Gammaproteobacteria bacterium
CGAAACCCAGCGCTGCGCCAAGTGAATGGATTAGCCTATTTTTGCTACTTTTTCGCGGTGGTTAATATTGCGCTGATTATTGCCAACTTGGCCCAGTTAATTCAGTTAACTTTTTTACAGTTCGTTTAATGGATACAAACAAGACACGGAGTCTCATATGCGTAAATCAACCGCAGGTTTTACATTTTTAGAAGTCTTAACCGTGATTACCATTGGTGCGTTCTTAGCCATTGGGGTCGCTAAAGCTGGCCAGTGGGTGTCGTTTAACTCGAAGATTATTCAGTTGCAGAACGACGTGAATACCCTCCGCGCCGGTGTACAACAATGGAAGATGAGTAACGGTGCCATGGTCGGCATTGAAGTGGAAAAGCTGACCGAAGTTGCGATGCTGCCGGAAGTGTGGGGTGACGGCACAGGGATGAGTCCGTGGTTGGGTGATTATACGATCGCCAACTACGCGTTATCTCCAGGCGCTTTTGACGTGGTGATCTCAAATATCCCTGATGGTGCAGTGGCCAAACGTATGCAAAGTTACTTTGGTGATAGCCTAATTAGTTCAGAAACTGTTGGCGGTAATTTACTACTTAGATTTACAGACTAACCCCTAGTACGTCCCTCTCGGCGTGCGCAGAGAGACCAGTAGTACCTGACCCGTACTTCTTTGCGCACGTTTTTTTCTCTTCCAACATCAAGCAAGGTCACCATGCAATTTTCGATCAAAGGTTTTGCGCTCGCTGAAGTACTTTTAGCTCTGACGCTTTTTACTGTGTTGGGGGTGATGGCGATGCAGGCCCAAACCCATGCGGTAAAACTGCAGCAACTGCGCATTGATGTTGCGGAGGTGCAAACAGCGATGGATTTGTTTTCGAGCTATGCCGATCACTATCAACTTGAACCCGAGCAATCTGTGTTTGCGCTGGACTTTAGCCAGCACCTACAACAGCGGGGTATTCCGGTACCGAAACTACTGAGTCGCTTGCAATCGGTTAGTGTGCTTGAGGAAGGCTATCTGTTTCATTGGCACCTGCAAGGCTATGCTCACACGGCAGGGCTGGCGCGGCGGTTGGCAAACAGCCAGTTGAACGGTTCGACACTGCAAACGTTTACGGTGC
Organism: Gammaproteobacteria bacterium; assembly: GCA_023380515.1. The sequence goes on from JAMCRH010000090.1 coordinate 1,486, forward strand.
GCTGAGCGCCCCTGTTCAGTGACATGCAGGCTTTCAAAAGCTAGTGGCTCGGTACGAAAAAGGACTTGTTTTATGCTCGATGTGAAAGTGACCCAAGCGAACATGCCTTGTATCAATCTTCGAAAGCAGCGCGGTCAAAGCCTTCTCGAAGGGGCGGTGACGCTTGGCGCCGCAACGATTATTTTGTTGCTCGCGATTCAATTGATTTGGGTGTTCTATGCGACCCAGTTTGTTCAATACGCAGCCTTGGAAACAGCACGTGTGGCGAGCAGAACCAGCATGGACAATTTGGCCATGCAGGCGAATTTTAATTACTTAATGAATAAAGACCCGCATTGGAAGTTCTCTTATGTGACATTTCGGCGATTGAAACCTACGAACAAAGAACTTGAAGCTTATTCGTCGTCGGACCCAGATTACAAACACGAGCTACTGGTCGATTATGCGGAAATTAGATTAGCGAGCATGAATCAAGAGCAGAGAGAGCAATACTTGCGTGATCGTGTTCTCGTTGTGGAAGTTACAGCCTGCTATCCCCTCAAGGTCATTCTCGCCAATCGTATTCTGAACGCAACCTACTCGAGTTCCAGCAAAAACGCGGCGTGTTTAGCGCAAGAAAGCTTCCGAGGCTTCCTTTGGCCGATTCACCGACAAATCCGGGTGCCGCTCCATAGCCCGTTGCGAATAAAAAAATAAGCGCCGACGGCGCTTATTTCCTTGCTAAATTCGACTAGGTCACTGCGGATCATGGAAATCTTCGCAGGCCTGTAAGGTATTCGCCATGAGGCAAGCGACTGTCATTGGGCCGACGCCGCCCGGGACTGGGGTAATCCAACTGGCGTGTTGTTTGGCTTGGTCGAACTCGACGTCGCCGCACAGCGAACCGTCGCTGCGGCGGTTAATGCCGACATCGATGACGATTGCGCCGGGTTTGACCCAATCAGCTGGAAAAAAGTCCGGTTTACCAACCGCAACAACGAGCACGTCTGCTTGGCGGACGTGGTGTTCGAGGTCTTGGGTAAAGCGGTGGCAGACGGTGGTGGTGGCGCCGGCAAGCAAAAGCTCAAGGCTCATTGGGCGACCAACGATGTTTGACGCGCCAACGACAACCGCGTGTTTGCCATGGAGGTCAACGCCGGTTGAGTTTAATAAATGAATGACGCCATAGGGTGTGCACGGGCGCAGCACTGGAATGCGTTGTGACAAACGGCCAATGTTGTATGGATGAAAGCCGTCGACGTCTTTGTGCGGATGAATGCGCTCAAGAATTCGGGTGGAGTCGAGGCCCGCAGGCAGTGGCAGCTGTACGAGAATGCCATCGATTTCTTTATCCGCGTTCAGCTCGTCAATGAGGGCTTCGAGTGTGGCTTGCGACGTGGTGACCGGTAAGTCGTAGGCTTTGGAAACAAAACCAACTTCGTCACAGGCTTTACGTTTGCTGTTAACATACACTTGCGAAGCGGGGTCTTGGCCGACGAGAACTACGGCGAGGCCGGGGGCACGGTACCCCAGTGAGCGGCGTGCCGACACTTTTGTTTTAACCGTATTGCGAATATCTTGGGCGATTTTTTTACCATCAATCAGTTGCGCAGTCATTAACGAGTTCTCTGTTTGGGAAAGTCAGTTCTGGGAATATTGCTGATTGGGGTGCTATTGTCGCAGAAAATGAGCACAGAAAACAGTGATTCGTAACACCTGCCGTGACAGCTTCACGAGAACCCCAATGCAAACGCGTCATTCTCGTTTTTCTAAGTTTGCTGCTTAAATAAGTGCCAAAAAAACCGATA
>JAMCRH010000091.1 GCA_023380515.1 Gammaproteobacteria bacterium
ATAATCCAATACCAAGCGTCAAGCTGGCTTTACAATTAACGACTTTGTGCATCCAAAGATTCTCCTGTGATATGGCTACTTGCATCACTCATTAAATACAAATAAGTCGGCATAATATCCGCCGCGGTTTTCAGCAGGCTTTTGTCTTCTGCTGGATACGCTTTAGAACGCATCGCGGTATTGGTAGCGCCTGGATTGATAACGTTGACGCGTAGGTTCGAATTTTCATACTCGTCAGCTAGCACCTGAGCCATGCCTTCAGTGGCGAACTTCGACACTGCGTAAGGGCCCCAGTGCGCGCGTCCAGTGCGACCTACGCCTGATGAGGTAAATACCACCGAAGGCTGAGGTGCCGCCATCAGTACCGGTAACAAAGCCTTGGTCATCATAAATTGTGCAGTAACATTTACCTGCATAATGTCTTGCCATGTTGGCAAGTCAATTTGGCCGAAAGGTGATAACACGCCGAGTAGACTGGCATTGTGTAACAATCCATCCAGGCGCCCAAATTGGTCCATAATAGTGGCGGCCATATCCCGATAGTTAGCTTCGGTGGCGCCTTTCATGTCCAGCGGAATAATTGCTGGTTGTGGGCCACCAGACTGCTCAATGGCATCGTACACGGCTTCTAGTTTGGCCACAGTGCGGCCTAATAAAATAACGGTCGCGCCATGGCGAGCAAATGTGATGGCGGCTTCTTTGCCAATGCCATCGCCAGCCCCAGTGACCAGAATAACTTTGTCACGTAAGGCATTTTCAGGTGCGGTAAAAGTTTGATGTGACTGCATAGCTAATGATAGTTGTGAAAAGTTGTGCCATAGTGTACCTGTAATTTAAATCTATCTCAGCTGTTGCTAAGAATTTGTCAGAAAAACCTTTAATATTGCTTGTTTGGGGTGTATAAATTCTGTAAATACTCAGCACATCAGAGTAAGCTCAGCGGCGGCAGTTGTTAAATAACTGTTGGCCAATTGAATTTTGTACACATGGTAAACCGCTCAATCAAGTAACGTCAGTCAGGCAAGATAAGTACCGTAATCATGGGGATGTTTAGCAAATAAGTGATTACTTCTGCTGGGTTACTTAAGGGCGCAATATAAACAGCCATTCGGCTGCCAATAATTAGAACAACAAGGATTGGGGACACCTCATGAAAAAACTATTGCTTTCCGTAGCTGTAGGTTCTGCACTTGGGCTTACCGCCTGCGTCGCTGATGGCGATGATGCGCCGGTAACTCAAGAAGAAGCGCGCACACCGTTCACCCGGGTAGTATTTGACCCTGCAAACGGTCAATTACCAATTCCCAGCGATATCCTGCTTGGTGGCACCACTGACGGTACACTGAACATTCCAGTGTCTGACCCAACTAATTTTGGCGACCCTCAGGTTGCGATTAACTCGTTGGATGGCTGGTCGACGACTATGCCACTGACGTTTAACTTTGCGTATGCTCAGGACAGTCAAGGTAATCGAGTAGCCATCAATGGCCAATCGGTGACATCACCTGGTGGTATTCGTATTTTTAAAACTGTGATGGGCGGTGACACTCGTGATGCGGAATGTGCACCGCGTCCAGCTGGTACAGCCTGTCGAGTTGTTGGTGAGTTGGAATATGGTCCGGAAAACGACTTTATCGTGACCTACGCAAATCGCACTGCGACAGTAGTTCCAGTACGTCCATTAGAACCTAAAACTGGTTATTTAGTGGTGCTGACTGATGGTATCACTGACGAATTAGGTCGCGCGGTACGCCCATCGCAAACTTACGCAGTTGCACGTAACCCTGATGTGACTCTAGACGGTGAAGGCGCAGGTCTACAAAATGTGATTCGCAGTTACGAGGCGGCATTAAGCAGCTTCGGTTTGTCGCCAAGCCGTTACGCCTATGCTTCTGGCTTTACGACCCAATCAGTTGATGATGTATTGCAAACCGTTCAAGGTTTGATGTCTGTTGGCCAGATTCCAGTTGGCGCGATTCAGGCACAAAACACAGGTAACTCCGTAGCGGACGCTTTAGTTGCGGCGGGCGCTATTACTTCGCCATCGCAAGCAGCAACGATTGCAAGCGCGGCGGACTTATATGGCGGCCAGTTCAGCGCCCCATATTTTAGCCCAATCCCGACAGAGGGAAATCCAGCAGCGCCACGTACAGGTTTCTGGCAAGCGCAGTTCATCAGCGTGGCAAGTATTGTCACTGCACTACGCAGTGGTGATGTAGAGGTTGCTGATTTGTTGCCTTTGATGGAGCGTCCAGAAGATGCGGATCCAGCGAACCCTCAAAGTTTAGCCGGCCAAATTCCATTTGCGGTTGCGGCAGCGGATGAAGATGGCGCCGGTGCCGTGCTTGCGGACCTGGATGCAAATCGTAATTTAACTAAATTTAACCCAATTCCGGCAGTGCGCGCGTTGCAAGACTTGCCGTTTGTGATGTCGGTGCCGAATGTAGCAGTCGTCAATGCGATTCGCCAAAGCATGGAAATGCCGACAATCAGCGAGCCTGAAGACGGCTGGCCAGTTGTGATTTTCCAACATGGCATTGGTGGCAACAAAGAACAGGCGCTAGCCATTGCAGGAACTTTAGCATTATCTGGTCAAGCGATGATCGCGATTGACCACCCGTTGCATGGCGCGCGTGACTTTGGCAGCAGCCAGTTCAATGCAGGCTCTGATCCAACTGCGTATTTGAACTTGTCTAGTTTACTGACAGCCCGTGACAACTTACGTCAAAGCACCTCTGACTTATTGGCATTACGTCACGCGTTAGGACAAGGTGGTTCGAACTTTGGTGGTGCCAACATTGATGGTGACAACGTGAAGTTTATCGGCCACTCGTTAGGTGCCATCGTAGGTACAAACTTCCTGGCAGTGGCGAACTCGCCTCATATGTTCAGCGAGCAAGCTGCACAGCTAGGTGTCAGCTTTGACGTCGACGTTGCAGCACTGGGCATGCCAGGTGGCGGTATCGCGTCGTTCTTATTAGAGTCGCAGCAGTTCGGTCCTGTGATTGGTGGTTTACTGTCGTATCAGCAAATCGCGCCATTCCGTCAAGCAGCAAATGCGGCGATTGAAAACAACGGTGGACCTGCACCAGGTAGCGCTGCGTTTAACACCTTTATCGCGCAATTCTACGTGCAATTCTTTGCCGAAGCCCCAGCTGCATTGGTTGCGGCGCGTGACGAATTGTTAACTCAGTTCCGCTTCGCTGCACAAACCGTGATCGATTCAGCGGATCCGGTGAACTATGCTGCATTAGCGCGTTCAACTGAGATCCCGATGATTCTTATCCAGGCAGACGGTGACACTGTGATTCCAAATACCACGGCGTATCCAACTGCCGGTACGGCGCCACTAGCTCGTCTGTTGGGCCTACCAGTGGTGACAGAATCTGTTATGGGCGAAGAGCCAGTGTCAGCTTACTTACGCTATGTTGATGCGACGCATGGTTCACTATTGTCGCCAGGTAACACCGAAGTCGAAGCACGTGTATTGCAAAGTATTCAGCAAACTGTTGGTGTCTACATGCAATCTAACGGTTTAGTCTTAGCGGTTGATGAAGACGAACTGCGATAAACAGCTCTAAACGAATAAGAAGTCAGCTATACGCTGGCTTTTTTTTTGCCATTTGTGTTGAGTTTTAAGCATCTAGAGATACCAAGCTCGCTTAGACATACTGCTAGTTTGAATTCATTGCTACAATGTTTGGGACTCAAGGTGATCAAGGGGAAGTACATTGGAATATTTGATTGAGATAGGCTTATTCGTAGGCAAGGCTGTCGTCGTGGTGGTGGCAGTGTTTTTAATCGTTAGTGTGGTTGTCTCGGCGGCGGCAAAGCAGAAAGACACCAAGGGCGAACTGCACGTCGATAATTTAACCCGTGAGTTACGCAAAACTACGCGTCAGATTCAACATAGTTTAATGTCGAAAAAAGCACGCAAGAAAGCCCAGAAGAGCGCAAAAAAACAAGACGCCAGTGAACACGAAGCGGATCGCAAAGTGTTCTTGATTGACTTTAAAGGCTCGATGGACGCCAAAGAAGTGGAGAGCCTGCGTCGAGAAGTGACGGCTGTGCTTCAGGTAGCCGCCGATAACGACGAAGTGATTGTGCGTATCGAGAGTGGCGGTGGCGTGGTACACGGTTACGGCCTTGGCGCCTCACAGTTGCAGCGGATAAAAGAGCGTGGCCTTAAGCTTACCGTCACTATTGACAAGGTCGCGGCGAGCGGTGGCTATATGATGGCGTGTGTAGCCAATACTATTGTGGCTGCACCATTTGCGGTAGTTGGCTCAATTGGTGTTATCGCACAGCTACCTAACTTTCACCGCTTACTAAAGAAAAACGATGTCGATTTTGAGCAAGTCACGGCGGGTGAGTATAAGCGTACGTTAACACTATTTGGTGAAAATACAGATGCAGACCGTGCTAAATTCAAGCAAGACATTGATGAGGTTCATGTGTTGTTTAAACAACATGTCTCGACTCAGCGCCCAAGCGTTGATATTGACCGCGTGGCAACTGGAGAAGTGTGGTATGGGCAGCAAGCTGTGGCGCTTAACTTAGTAGATCAAGTCGCAACCAGTGACGATATCGTGCTGGCCGCGTCTAAAGTTGCCGATGTGATTCGGGTTAGCTATCAAGTGAAAAAGAATATGGCACACAAGCTGACTCAAAGTGCGGTAACGAGTATCGAGCAGGTCGCTTTAAAGTGGTTGCAGCGGGCTCAGTTCTGGCATCGTTAATCATTACGCCTCTGCGAACAGCTTCATTAAAAAACCCAAGCATTGCTTGGGTTTTTTGCTAATAAACAATGGATGCACTTAAGGACTATGTGTTCGCTGTGCTTTCCTCATTACGGTTATCATTCGCTAGCTTAGTGTCTGCTTTTGG
>JAMCRH010000092.1 GCA_023380515.1 Gammaproteobacteria bacterium
TTAAAACTGCTTTATTACAAGCCACACCTGAATTTCAAACCGAGTTTGGTTATGAATTAGACGCACCGGGCGAAGCAAATTTAACCGTGGCGTCTGCAAATGTAGGTGAGACCTTCGACTGCCTGGCGTTCACTGTTGAAATGCCGTTCAAAGATAACGATGGAATCGCACACCCTGAAACTGGTTGGTCAGACGTTCGCAGCCAGCAATTTGGCTACGATACGTTAGCTGCAATTCTCGCGGTGGTAGACAACTTGCGCTAGCATGCCAGCGCACTGCGCGGTATGCTCAACAACAAGTGCATTGAAATGCACAATTTAATAACAATTTATAATCATAAAAATCCAGGGGGCTACCTTGAACATCATCAATAACATGCTGGACTGGCTGGACAGTATACTGGGCGGAGCGTTTTACTTTCCGTTCTTGTTACTCGGCGTTGGTCTGTTTTTCACCATTTACCTGAAGTTTCCACAAATCCGATTTTTCGCCCATGGCTGGCGTGTTGTCACCGGGAAATTCGACCGCAGTCGTGACCCTGGTGATACCACCCACTTCCAAGCGCTGACGACAGCTCTGTCGGGTACTGTGGGTACAGGTAATATCGGTGGTGTTGCATTAGCATTGTTCTTAGGTGGCCCTGCAGCTTTATTCTGGATGTGGGCAACCGCGTTTTTCGGGATGACGACGAAGTTTGTCGAAGTCACGCTGTCACACAAATACCGGGTTAAAACCGAAGACGGCACCATGGCCGGTGGTCCGATGTACTATATGTCGCGCGGACTAAACATGAAGTGGTTGGCGGTTATTTTCGCACTTGCTACCGTTTTAAGTTCGTTTGGTACCGGTAACATGCCGCAAAGTAACAATATCGCGCAGGCGATGGAAGCGACATTCGGTATCCCTGGTATTTGGGTGGGTGGCATTTTAGCGATTTTGCTTGCCTTAGTTATTTTGGGCGGTATTCGTCGTATCGCGGCTGTAACGTCTAAGATTGTCCCACTGATGTCTGTGTTGTATGTATTAGGCGCGTTTGCGGTTATTTTCTACAACATTGAAAATATTATCCCTTCATTTGTCGCTATCTTTGCTGATGCATTTACTGGCACCGCAGCAGTGGGCGGTTTCGTCGGCGCAAGCTTTGCTTATGCATTTAACATGGGTGTTGCCCGTGGCTTATATTCGAACGAAGCAGGTCAAGGTTCGGCGGCAATTGCTCACGCATCGGCACGTACTAAAGAGCCAGCGGAAGAGGGCATGGTGTCGATTCTTGAACCATTTATCGACACCATTATTATCTGTACACTGACGGGTTTGGTTATTTTGGCGTCAGGCGTATGGTATGAGAAACATGAAAACCGTTTTGAGCGCGCTGATATGCGTATCATTTCTGGTATTTACGATGACCAAATTGACGCTGATCGCGCCGCATTGTCGCGCTACTTGAACAACCAGCGCAATGACATCGAAATATTTAGCGGTGAAATTACGGTGGTAAATGGTGCACCGGAGCCGGGCGATTACACTATCTTAAACGCACGTTCAGTAGCTGAAAATGTGCGCATTATGATTGGTGGCGATACCCCATATTCAGGCACGCTGGCGGTGCAAAATGGTCGCTTCACCCGCGACAACATTCAAGTATTTGGCGACTCATTGATTCACTCAGCGGCGCTAACTACGGTTGCGTTTACGCGCGGGTTCTTCGGTGACTTCGGCCAGTATATTGTTGCCGTTGGTTTGTTGATGTTCGCATTCTCAACCGCAATTGCATGGTCTTACTACGGTGACCGCGCGATGATGTACCTGGCAGGACCGCGTTCGGTGATGCCGTATCGGGTGTTGTACGTGGCTGGTTTCTTCGTGGCTGCCATTGCGGATACCACTTTGATTTGGAAGATTGCGGCTGTGGCTATCGTACTGATGACCTTACCAAACCTGCTTGGTATTATGTTGATGCGTAAAGAAATGAAAGAAACGGTCAACACTTACTGGGCGGAGAATCAGCACAAATTGCCAGATAGTAAAACAGACGATAAAAGCTAAGCAAACGTAAAGAAGCTTAAAATGTGCCACACTCTACCTTGAAAAAGCCTAGTGTGGCACAATATCGTTTTACTTAAGTGTGTGATGTATAGGTAAGTGAATGGCCATAGTAAGTTGTCCTAAATGCAACAAGAAAATGTCCGATAAAGCTGCGGTGTGTGCTCATTGCGGGTTTGTCGTAGATAGTCTTGATGCTGAGTCCTTAGAACGTAAAAGACGGCGCCGTAAAGCGGATCATATTCACAAACTTACCACGCATAGCATGCTCGCCATGTTAGTATTTGTGGCGGGTATTGCAGGCATATTTTTTTATCGTGATGAAGCGAGTGTGGACCCAAGCTGGCAATCTCAGGTGGCACTGGTTGTCACTGTGTTAGGTTTCGTTTGGTATATTATTAATCGTATGCGCATGATTGCCGCACGCCGCAAGTAGGCCGATTTACGCTAACATGTCATTCATTAGGTAGCAAAAGTAGTGATGCAAGCTGAACAACTCGTGCAGAATATGGATGAAGCTTTATATCTTCGTCTCAAGGATGCCGTTGAAACTGGGCGTTGGCCAGAT
>JAMCRH010000093.1 GCA_023380515.1 Gammaproteobacteria bacterium
AAGAGACGCCCGAAAGCATTAAAAAGCGCGAAGAAAATGCAGCAGCACGCAAACTCAATTCGCTGTATAATCCGCACCCCGAGCAGCGTCCGGACAAAAAACAACGACGCGAGCTGATAAAATTTAAACACCAGTAGTTAAACGAGGATTCACTATGCACAGCACGGATATGATTGCCCGCTTTGCGTTTCGCAACCACGATGTACGTGGCGAACTTGTGCGTTTGCAGGAAAGTTATCAGGCGCTCATCGCCAACCACGATTATCCGTTAGGCGTGCAAAGACTCCTCGGTGAATTAATGGCCGTGACTAGCCTACTAACTGCAACTTTGAAGTTTGAAGGCCATATTAACGTGCAAGTTCAAGGCAATGGGCCGCTAAACTATGCCACAGTGAACGGTAGCCACGACCAAGCATTACGTGGTGTTGCTCGCCTGACCGAGACACCGAAAGACGAGAGCTTCTTAGGCTTAGTGGGTGAAGGCGCATATTTGGTGATTACCTTAAGCCCCGAACACGGCGAAGAGTATCAGGGCGTGGTGGGCATTGAAGGCAACAGCCTTGCCAGTACCATCGAAGCCTACTTCGCACAGTCCGAGCAGCTGCCGACCAAAGTTTGGTTATTTGCTAACCCAGAGCAAGGCGCAGCTGCCGGCTTCTTCTTGCAAGTATTGCCTGCAAGCGACAAGGACACCGAAGGTTTTGAACATTTATCAACACTAGCAGCAACCTTAACCGCCGATGAGATTACACAGTTATCGACGGAGGAAGTACTGCATCGCTTGTATCACGAAGAGCAAGTGGAGCTTTACCCTGAGCAAGCCGTCCGTTTCTTCTGTGGTTGTTCACGGGCACGCACGGAAACTGCTTTACGCAGTGTTCCGACAGCAGAGTTGCACGACATCATTGCCGAAAAAGGCGAGCTACGCTTAACCTGTGATTACTGCCTTACCGATTACGTGTTTAATGACTTCGACGTTGACGCCCTCAACGCTCACGAAGCCCCAAGCCAAGCACAATAGGCTAACGTTGCGCTGTTATTGATTCTTTCTTTAACAATATTTGTAGCCACATCAAAAAATAAAAAAGTGCCGCAAGTTATCAGCTTGCGGCACTTTTGTTTGTCTGTTCAAATCGTTGGAAACGCTAAACTATTTCTTCTTCACGAACTTCATCAAACGTTTACGCTTGCGCTGTTGCGACAATGTCAGTGAGTTTTTCCGACCTTCATAAGGGTTCTTACTGGTACGGAACTCCACCTGAATCGGCGTCCCCATCAGTTTCAATGACTTGCGGAAATAGTTAATCAAATAACGCTTATAACTCACCGGTAGTTCATTCACCATGTTGCCATGAATCACAATCAACGGCGGGTTATAACCACCTGCGTGGGCAAATTTCAGTTTCACCCGACGACCGCGCACCAATGGTGGTTGATGGTCTTCTTGAGCAGCTTCCATAATGCGCGTGAGCTGTGCTGTTCCGACACGCTGTGTCGCACTGCCATAGGCTTCTTGTACCGACTCAAACAAATGCCCAACGTTGGTACCATGTAGCGCTGAAATAAAGTGAATACGGGCAAAATCAACGAAGCCTAAGCGACGATCAAGTTCGCTCTTGACGCGATCTTTATCTTCTTGCTCCATGCCGTCCCACTTGTTCACCGCAATCACAACCGAACGGCCAGCATTCAGCACAAAACCAAGAAGGTTTAGGTCTTGATCACTAATCACTTCGCGCGCATCAATAACCAGAATAACAACGTTAGCCTGTTCGATCGCTTGTAAGGTTTTCACCACCGAGTATTTTTCTATCGCCATGTCAATGCGGCCACGGCGACGCACACCTGCGGTGTCAATCAAGACATACTCACGGCCATCTCGCTCCATAGGAATAAAGACGCTGTCGCGAGTTGTCCCCGGCATGTCATAAACGACAACCCGGTCCTCACCGAGAATACGATTGGTCAAGGTAGATTTGCCGACATTCGGCCGACCAATAATCGCCAACTTAATCGGCTGGGCTTGTAAACGTTCAATTTCCGCTTCCGCGTCTTCTTCGGTCAGTTCCGTTTGTACTTCAGCTTGGCGCGCTTGTTCCAACATTTCTGGGAACTCGAGCGCTAACGGGTCAAGCACATCACGTAATAATTGCGAAACGCCGCGGCCATGTGCCGCTGCAATTTGGAATACTTGGCCAAGACCTAAGCCATAGAAATCTGCTGCAGCTGCATCGCCGTCCAAACCATCGACCTTGTTGGCAATCAAGTACACGGGTTTGTCTTGCTTGCGCAGATACTCAGCAATAAACTCGTCCGCAGCATTCGCACCTTCGCGAGCGTCAACCAAGAACAAAACCACATCAGCTTCGTCAATCGCAGCCAGCGACTGCCGTGCCATGGCTAGGTCTAAGCCCTCTTCCTTACCATGAATACCGCCGGTATCCACGACAATGAACTGGTAATCGTCATAACGCCCCTGACCATACTGGCGATCGCGAGTTAACCCCGGAAAGTCAGCAACCAGTGCATCACGGCTTTGCGTAAGCCGATTAAAAAGTGTTGATTTGCCCACATTCGGGCGGCCAACCAATGCGACCACTGGTAACATATTTATTCCTCTATAAACTAAAAGACGCCTGAGCTGCTTTGCACAGCTCAGGCGTTGCTTGACCTCTGGCCAAATTCATCGGATGTTTTGCGCTTAGCGCTCGCTTTGACGCACCGAATAAATGCGCCCTGCTGCGTCTTGCACAATAATGCGCTCACCAGCAAGCACTGGCGCACTGCGCACCGCGTCACCATTCAGCTCTAAACGACCAACCAGTTGGCCATTGCTGCGATCAAACCAGTGCATATAGCCAAAGCGGTCGGCAGCAACTAAGTAGCTGCCCAGCGTTGCTGGCTCGGTTACACTACGTAAAAATAAATCAGTATTCCGCCATTGCTCTAAACCATTGTTACGGTCGACGCTAATCAGATTGCTTTGCTGGTCAACTAACACAATGCGGTTTTGCACCTGAACGGGTGAACGCCATGCGCCATAATCACGCTTCCACAACGCTTCACCTGTACGCAAATCAAGCGCAACTAACTCGCCGTTTTGCGCTGCAAGATACATGGTGCCACCAACAATTAATGGTGTGCCATCGGCATCAACAATCCGCTCTAACTCAGTTGAGCCCGTTGGTGTTGCAATGCGCTCTTCCCAAGCTAACTGACCAGTTTGCGAAATTAACACCACGGCTTTACCGGTTGAGCCACCAAACATGACACCACCGCTAGAAATCACTGGCTGCGACGTCCCGCGCAATGATAACAATGACACGTCATCTTCGTGTTGCCATTGAATCTCGCCAGTGCGAGCTGACATGGACACCACACGGCCATTGCCTAAATGCACGACGACGCGACCATCGCCAACCGCCGGAGCAGAGAGAACTTCACCGGGAACGCTTTGTTCCCACTCAAGTTCCCCGCTTTCATTATTGAAAGCGAAAACTTTCCCGTTTTCGGTACCAACGAATAACAACGGACCAGCGACCGTTAAGCCGCTAATACGTGCTGGCTCGCCCTTAAACCAACGGTTTAAGATGCCACGACGACCACCGATTTCGTTACGCCAAATTTGGCGTCCGTCAGCAACGTTCAGTGCGGCAATCGCACCATGGCGATCAGCAACAAAAACTTTGTCGTCTTGCACCGCTGGGCGCAACCGCGAGTAGTGCTGCTGAATTCCTTGGCCGACTCGTGTCTGCCATTCAATGCGGCCTTCCACAGTCGTTGTGATTGGCTGCAATTCCGCATGGCGCGGGCCGTCATCAGAAGAAGAACAAGCAGCTAAGAGAGCTGTTGCAGCGAACGCGGTTAGCCAACGTTTTAATACCATTATTATTGTCCTGCTAAATTGTCGATTTTCATTTGCAAAGCTTGCGAAGCTGTTTCAGCTTGCTCCGTTTGCGCTAGCAGATACGACTCCCGCGCAGCGTTAAAGTTTCCACGCGCATAATGTAAATCGCCACGAATTTCTGCCACCAAGCCTTTATAAGCATTTTGGCGCACGGCATTCAAGTGAGCTTCAGCCTCGTCAAATTGGCCAAGCTCAATCGCAATACGGGCCAAACGAGTGCGTGTCAGACTTTTTAATTCGTCCGACTTCACTTCATTTAAAGCTTGCTGTAATTGGTTTTGTGCTGCACTAAAATCACCAATTGACACTAAGCGCTGGGCCATCTGCAAACGAATTAAACCCGCATGCTCAGAGCCGGCAACTTCTTCAAGTAGCTGTTCAGCCACTAACAAACCTTCGTCCGCTGACGAGCGTTGAAGTGTTTCTAACGCTTCTTGATAAACAGCTGTGCGCGCTTGTGCGGCAGCTACCTGGTTATCTTGATAAGTCCGCCAGCCGAATAGCGAGCCCAAACCAATCACTACACCTGCAACAATCCACGGGCCGTAAGTTTTAATAAACTTTTTAATCTCTTCGACTTGTTGATCTTCATGTTCCACGGAGTTCTTCCTCTTATTTTGCAACCCGTTACTTTAAACTCAGTTGTTAACGTCAGGCACTTTAATCGACACCTTGCGACTTGCTCTTGTGACTTGTTCGTGTGACTTGTTCTTATGACTAAGCAACTAAGCCATTGAGCACGTCGGTTAACGCAGCATACGACAATGTTTCTTGCGCCGTGTCTTGGCGCAAATATTTTACTGTAATTTGGTTATTTTGCACTTCTTCAGTGCCCAAAATGAGCGCGATTTCGGCCCCGCTTTGGTCGGCCTTTTTCATCTGCTTGGCAAATTTACCACCACCGCAGTGTAACATGACCCGCAGGCCGGCGACGTCATCACGTAATTTCTCTGCTAACAGCTGCGCTGGAATCTCAGCATCTGCGGTTGCAGCAAGAATATACGCGTCAACTTCACGTGGTAAGGCAAGCTGGTTCAGTTGCTCGAGCATCAGCACCAAGCGCTCAACACCCATTGCGAAGCCAACCGCCGGAGTTGCTTTACCGCCGAGTTGCTCAACCAAGCCGTCATAACGGCCGCCTGCACACACTGTGCCTTGCGCGCCCAAGCTGTCAGTGACCCACTCGAATACCGTCCGGTTGTAGTAGGCCAAGCCGCGCACTAAGCGTTCGTTGTGCACATACTGTATACCAGCAGCGTCCAAACGCGCGCATAGCTCATTAAAATGAGCGCGTGACTCGTCATCCCAATAGTCACTTAACTTCGGTGCACCGGCCAACATGTCAGCCATAGCTGGGTTTTTCGAGTCGAGAATACGCAATGGGTTGGTTTCTAACCGCCGCACGCTATCTTCGTCGAGCAATTCCATATGACTGCGCAAGTACGCCGTGAGTGCCTCACGGTATTCAGCACGCGCTGCGTTTGACGCTAACGAGTTGAGCTCAAGTGTTAAAAACTCAGTTAAACCGAGCTTCTGCCACAACCGCGCTGTCATTAAAATTAATTCAGCGTCAATGTCTGGGCCTTGCAGGCCAAAGGTTTCAACACCTACCTGATGAAACTGACGATAACGTCCTTTCTGTGGACGTTCATGGCGAAACATCGGGCCCATGTACCATAAGCGACGCGTTTGGTTGTACAGTAAGCCATGTTCGTTACCAGCACGCACGCAGCTTGCTGTGCCTTCTGGGCGCAACGTCAAGCTATCGCCATTCCGATCGTTGAAGGTATACATTTCCTTTTCAACGATATCGGTTACTTCACCAATCGAGCGCTTAAAAAGATCGGTTTGCTCAACAATCGGCATGCGAATTTCGCTATAACCATAGCTACTGAGCAAGTCTCGAATCACCGCTTCGAAGAACTGCCACCGGGTTGTTTGCTCTGGCAGAATGTCATTCATTCCGCGAATGGCTTGAATTTGCTTGGCCACCGTCACTAAATTCCTTGGTTAAAAAATGACGGCTGCTGAACCAGTTTCTGGCCCGCGCCGTCATCTTAGTCAAACTGAGGGCTGATTATACGTATTTCCGTGCCCGCGGTAAAATCCGCTTACTCATCAACCTGCTTAATTGCGATACTTCCTTCGCGCTCGGCTTTGGCGATGTAGTCTCGAATTTGAGCCTCGAGGTCATCAACAATATTGTTATTGTCGATCCGTAATTTCTGCCGTTGGCCGTCTTTATAAAAACCGCTTTTGTTTTTTGCACCGGCAAGGCCGATATTTGCAACCATCGCCTCGCCTGGACCATTAACGACACAGCCAATTACCGACACATCGAGTGGCAACACCACGTCTTCGAGCCGCTGCTCAAGCGCATTCACCGTCGCAATAACGTCGAACTCTTGGCGCGAACAACTTGGACAGGCAATAAAGTTAATACCACGGCTACGAATACGTAGTGATTTTAAAATATCAAAACCGACTTTCACTTCTTCCACTGGGTCTGCCGCTAATGACACTCGCAAGGTATCGCCGATGCCTTCACTAAGTAACATTCCTAAGCCAATGGCTGATTTTACTGAACCTGCGCGCGCTCCACCGGCTTCGGTAATACCTAAATGCAATGGTTGTTCGATTTGCTGTGACAACAAGCGATAAGCATCAACGGCCAAAAACACGTCCGACGCTTTTACGCTCACTTTAAAGTTTTGGAAATCGAAGCGGTCGAGAATATCAACATGACGCATGGCCGACTCGACTAACGCAGCACCAGTTGGCTCGCCGTATTTTTCCTGAATATCTTTTTCAAGCGAACCTGCATTGACACCGATGCGAATAGGAATGTTGCGATCTTTCGCTGCGTCGACCACCGCACGAATGCGATCTTCGTGACCAATATTGCCTGGGTTAATCCGCAAACAGTCGACGCCATATTCCGCCACTTTCAGGGCAATACGATAATCAAAGTGAATGTCGGCCACCAAAGGCACCGACACTTGCTGCTTAATTAATTTGAATGCTTCAGCGGCGTCCATGGTCGGCACTGACACCCGCACAATGTCTGCCCCAGCCGCTACAATACGTTCAATTTGCGCAACCGTCGCTGCCACGTCTGTGGTTAACGTATTGGTCATGGATTGCACAGCAATTGGGGCGCCATCACCAATAGGAACTTGGCCGACATAGATACGACGAGTTTTTTTGCGAACGATTGGGGATGGGTGGGTCATGGTTCTACTGCTC
>JAMCRH010000094.1 GCA_023380515.1 Gammaproteobacteria bacterium
GTTGATGCCAAGCGCCAGGTACACGGATTTGTTTTGTACAACACCAGAGTCTCGGCTACGAACGACTAGGCAATCAAGGTAAACCACCGGATACAGCTTGGCCAACGGCCGGTGCTGCCAGGCTTTAACTTCATCCATAACTGCATTCGTTACCTGCGATATGAAAGTGGGTGAGACCTCAACGCCATAAGCTTCTTCGAGGTATGCCTGAATATCACGGGTCGTCATGCCACGGGCATAAAGGGCAACGATGCGCTCATCAAACCCGTTAAGCTGGCGTTCGCCTTTGCGAACCAGCTTAGGCTCAAAGCTACCGTTGCGGTCACGGGGAATATCCAGCTCGACGTCACCGTTGGGACTACGAACGGCCTTCTTGGTTTTACCATTGCGAGAATTGCCGCTGTTGTTACCGGCTGCATCATTCGGGGCGTAGCCTAAATGAGCTTCCATTTCAGCTTCTAGCGCCCGCTCAGCTACTTTCTTGGTGAGCTGTTTGAGCAGGCCAGCTTCACCTAAAATGTCTTCTGGAGAATCACAGCCTTCAAGCAGCTGATCGATAAGTTTGTCTGATATTGGCATTCTGGTATCCTTCTAAGGAGTTGATAAGAATGCCATTTACACAGATATTTTTACACTCTCAATATACCCGTTCAGCAAGCCAACCATATTTTGACTTTAATTGCTGGAGATATTCCATGAAAGCACCACAACAATTATTACTCGCTGCTGCAATTTCTGCTTCATTGGCAACCCCTGTCATGGCACAGAATATTGAAATTTATGGCCGCGCTCATGTGTCTGTCGATGCGTTGGATAACGGCAACGACACCGGGATGAACGTTTCAAGCAACTCAAGCCGTTTAGGTTTCCGTGCCAAGCACGAACTTGATAACGGTCTTGAAGCCTTTATGCAAATTGAAACGAATATTCGCTACGACCAAGGCAATGGTGGTTCATTTGCATCACGCGATACATTTGCTGGGATTCGTGGTGGCTTTGGCCAATTACGCGTTGGTTTCTTTGATACCCCAACCAAGCTGGTGCGCAGTAACACAGACATGTTCGGTGACCGCTTAGGTGATGCACGTAACTTTACTAGCTGCGACAACATGAGCTTCGATAATCGTTTCCGCAATGGCGTTCATTATCGCAGCCCAAGCCAGGGTCCGGTAACCTTTGATATCCAGTACTCGCCGCACAACGCGGAAGGTGCGACAGCAGACAACAACCGCACGGCGATTAGCTCGTCGTTAACCTACCGCAAAGGTGACTGGTACGCAGTCGTTGCCTATGAATCACTCGAAAGTGCAGTGACGGCAGCAGATGGCACAGTACTTGACCCGTCAGTGGTGCGCGTTGGTGCCTACTACAACTTCAAACCTGAATGGCGGGTGTCTGGCTTCTTCCAGAGCGCAACCGACATTATCGGTGGTGACCGCACTGTGTACGGTTTAGGGACGAGCTACCGTTCGGGTGAGTGGACCTACCGCGCCCAGTTCTATGCGGCAAGTGACAACGACACCGCCGACACGGGTGCAAATATGTTGGTACTTGGCGCTGACCGTCGCTTAGGTCGTTCAACCACTGCTTATGTTGTTTACGCCATGGCGGATAACGATGCGGCAGCCACCTTCCAAGTTAGCGCAGGGGGCCGTGATACGCGTCTTCCAGCCCTTGCTGGTGAAACCCAAACCGGTTTATCAGTCGGACTTGTGTATAGTTTTTAAAAAATAATTGGGTGTCATCTTTGTGTCATATTTGAACGCTAGGATGACCTCGACTTAACTTGATAACCCTGTTAAATCGACAGGACCAGGAGAGAATGATGAAAAAGACTATGATCGCTACTATCGTTGCCGCCGCGTTTACTTTAAGCGCAACTGCAGCAGCTGATGTTGATCCACGTCTTCCAGAATATCAACGCGCGTCAGGCGTGTCAGGCAACCTTAACTCAATTGGTTCTGACACCTTGAACAACTTAATGACCCTTTGGGCTGAAGAGTTCAACAAGTTCTACCCGAACGTGAACGTGCAAATTCAAGGTGCTGGTTCTTCAACTGCGCCACCGGCAATCACTGAAGGTACTGCAAACTTCGCGCCGATGAGCCGTGCAATGCGTCAGTCAGAAATCGAGACGTTCGAAGCGCGTCACGGTTATGCACCTTACGCCATGCCAGTTGCGATTGACATGTTGGCGGTTTACGTGAACAACGACAACCCAATTCAGTGTTTGTCACTGCAGCAAGTTGACGCGATTTTCTCTGCGACCCGTCGTGGTGGTTACTCACAAGACATCAATCGCTGGGGCCAAGTAGGTCTGACCGGTTCTTGGGCAAACCGTGATATCGCGTTGTATGGTCGTAACGCTGTATCGGGTACATACGGTTACTTCAAAGACAACGCTTTGTTTGGCGGTGACTTCAAGTCAAGCGTGAACGAGCAGCCTGGTTCTTCGTCTGTGGTTCAAGGCGTGACTGAGTCATTGAATGGTATCGGCTACTCAGGTATCGGTTACCGTACTTCTGGTGTTCGCGCTATTGCTATCGCGTCTGAGCACGGTGGTGAGTGTGTGGAGCCAACTGCAGAAAACGCAGCAAACGGTACTTACCCACTTGCACGTTACTTGTACGTGTACGTGAACAAGCACCCGAACCGTGACTTTGACCCAATGACCCGTGAGTTCGTGAAAATGTTGTACTCGAAAATTGGTCAAGAAGTTGTCGACCGCGACGGTTACGTGCCATTGCCTGAGTCATTAGCATCACGTATT
>JAMCRH010000095.1 GCA_023380515.1 Gammaproteobacteria bacterium
GGCGTGGCTAAACCAGCTTGAAAAAGAAGCAGACGCTACAACCAAGCCGATTAGACCACCATACATCATGAAAGTGCTAACCGACAAGGTTGCCGATGACGCGGTGATTTCGCTGGATGTGGGCGAGAACTGCTGGTGGTTTGGCAGGAACTTTTTGATGAAGAAAACCCAGAAAATGGTGATGAGCGGAGGATTGGCGACTATGGGCTTTGGTTTACCAGGAGCATTGGCAGCTGCGTTGGCTTATCCTGAACGGCAAATTGTGTGTGTGACTGGCGATGGCGGGTTAACGATGGTTCTGGGCGACTTCTTAACCGCACTCAAGTATAATTTGCCTGTTAAGGTGTTCGTAATGAACAACAAGCATTTGGGCATGATTATGCAGGAGCAGAAAGTCGAAGGCTATGAAGGCTGGCAAACGAACCTATTCGATTTCAGCTTCGCCGAGTTTGCCCAGCATGCAGGCGGTTTAGGCATCAAGGTAACAGAGCCAAGCCAGCTGGAAGCAGCCGTTGACAAAGCCCTCAAAGTCGACAAACCCACAATTGTGGACATCGACACTGACCCAAGAAGGTTCATGTGAGGTGAATGGCTTGAGTGAAAAACAGGGTTTAACGTTGGCGTTTGTGATTTCGTTGGTCGGAGGCTTAATCTTGCTGGTTTTCAGCTTGGTGAATTTGGTGTGGTTTGGCTCTGGTGCGCCGTCTTGGGACGGGTTTGGCGACTACATGCGCAGCATCATGGGTGGCTACCACAACTTCATGGGCAACTACGCCGCCTCAACAGGCTTCTTCACCGCAGTCTCCATCGTAAGCTTTGTTTGCGGAGTTATCGTTTTGATGAGTGCACTTGTCTTGAGGATTCATCCGCAGGAACACGTTCTTTGGGGAGTCGTCATCGTAGTGTTTTCTGCCATAAGCTTCGTTGGGATGGGCGGCTACTTTGTCGGCGCAATCTTTGGAATAGTCGGAGGAGCACTATCCTTAACCTACAAACCACTAACTTAACAGACCCGGTTGCGATTTTTTCTTAGACCCATTATTTGAAGGCTGAAATAGCGATATGTTGGAGACCACGCTACCTCTCAGCAGTGAGCTCCCTGCCATTATATAAAGCAAAACTTTAGGTCACTAAAGGTTGCCGACATGACAGGTCGCCCCATTAATATGTTAATTTTGTTGTTTTGGATATGGTGCGGACTGTGTTCTCTGCGGTGGATACGCTAAAGAGCAGGTCATCGATGGTCGCGGTGAAGGTGGCGAGTTTGCCTTTGCAGCTGATTTGGGTGATTACTTTGTTGTTTTCCCTGACAGTTTTAACTTGGAGCCCAACTGGGGTTTTGAAGTTGTCTGGAGAAACCGCTTTGGCAACGGCTTCCGCGGTTTTTTGGTCTTTGTACTCAAGCTGGATTGTTGCTTCCAAGTTTCTCACCCTTAAGCTGCCGCCCAACCAACTCGTCCGCGGTCTTCAGGAAAGCCTCAATCTTGTCTAGGGGCACTTGGGCTCCTGCTGCGATGTTATGTCCTCCGCCTTTGCCGCCGTGGGCTTCCGACGCAAGCCGCATCACGTCGCCGAGGTTAACGCCCTTGCGCAGTGCCGCTTCTGTTGTGCGTCCCGAAAACTTTGCAGCCTTCTCCGCCTCAATGTTCGCGAACGCAAGGAGAGGTTTCTCATTGTTGGCAAGGCTGGAGACGATTATGGAGGAGACGGTGCCGATGATTTTTTCGTTGATAAAGCCTTCGCCGTAGATGACATAGATGTTTTGGAGTTCACGCATGCGCTCGGGTTTTTCGCTGACCCAGCCAAGGTACTTGTTGATGCTCTTGCGGTAGTCCTCCAGGATTTTGTTGGATTCTTCGAGCGCTGCTTTGCGGTCGCCCATGCAGATGGCAATGCTCCTGGTAAGCCTGTCCATGCGTCCCGCCGAATTCAGAACCACCGCAAACTCACGCCCATCCCGCAGCGCCGTGTTAGGCTCCTCCTTGGTTAAAACATAGATGTAGCCGATGAGGTTCTCAACCTCCATATGCAACCCTTTAGAGAGCAAGTAGTCGGCAAGAGCGCTGCATAGCCGCTTGCGTTCCTCTTCAGTTAGGTCGCAGAGTGCCCTTAGTTTGTCGCCTTGCTTGAGGGGAATGCCCAGGTTTGCCACAAAATTTAGCGCTTCGGTTTCCTGTCCGCTCAAACCGGGAATAAACGGGTTAGTCGTGGTGGATAGCATCTTGTAGATGGGTCTTGTTTCTCTGCCAAAGAAAATCAGGTCCTTCTCAACCCTTAGCAAGCCAGCTGAGACGCCGTCGTTGACGATTATTTCGTTTAGGCTGCGCAGGCTGCGTTGCTCGTACTTGTCCTGCATGTCGCCTAAAGCGCCGACCAGTGCGATGGAAGCTAAATCCACGTTCGCCGCGTTCACCGCTTTGGCTGCAAAATATGCCACGCCTGAGCCGCTAACATCCGTTGCTCCATCGATACCGAAGAGGTGCGGGTTAACCTGGACAAAATTGGGGTTGGCTACTTTGCTTGTTATTTGGTGGTGGTCGAGGATTACGACTTTTACGTTTGGGATTTTCGCGTTGAGCAAATCCAGGTAGCCGCTGCCGAAGTCGGTGAGGATGACGAGTTGGGGTTTGTCTGCGATGACTTCGCCGACGATTTTATCGTCCACCCACTGCATAACCCTTATGCGGAAACGTGCGTCGAGCCGATAG
>JAMCRH010000096.1 GCA_023380515.1 Gammaproteobacteria bacterium
AGGAGAAAGGCTACAAAGTGGATGTGGTTGACTGCCAAATCAACCGACCAAACCAAAGTGAGCTCGAAGATAAGTTCCGAAGCCTCAAACCCGACATAGTCGGCGTAACCGCGGCAACCGTCACCTATTTCCCAGCGCTTAAAATCCTCAAAGCAGCCAAAGCCGCCTTGCCCAACTGCGTAACCATGATTGGCGGACCCCACGTCACAGTTTTGGACGAACGCACCTTCGCCGACAGCTCAGATGTGGACATTGTGGTGCGGGGTGAAGGGGAACAAACCATGCTGGAGCTCGCAGCCCTGGTGTCAGAGGGCAAACTCGAGGACCCCAGCGGCGTTTTAGGAATAACATTCAAGAAAAACGGCAAAGTCGTCGCCACAGCCGACAGATCCTTCATAGAAGACATCGATTCGCTTCCCCGCCCAGCCCACCACCACTTCGACATGACCCGCTACAGAATCAACGGCAAAAACTACATGCCAATCATAACCAGCAGAGGATGCCCCTTCAACTGCGCCTTCTGCCTGGCATCCAAGATGTGCGGTCACGGCTTTAGAGCCCGAAGCCCAAGCAAAGTCGTCGACGAGCTCGAGTGGCTAAGGGACAGCTTTGGGGCGGGAGCGTTCGCGTTTTACGATGATACATTCACCCACGACATAAACAGGGCAATTGCGATTTGCGATGAGATGCAAGCCAGAGGGTTTTTGTTGCCGTGGGATTGCAGAACCCGAGTGGACCGAGTTACAAACGAGTTGCTTGCTAAGCTTAGAGCCACTAACTGCCAACTCATACACTTCGGCGTGGAATCGGGCAGCCAACAACTGTTAAACATCATGCGGAAAGGCACAACCGTGGAGCAGAACGCCAAAGCCATAAAAATGGTAAAAGATGCAGGAATCCTCGTTGCCATTTCGCTGGTTATTGGCTACCCAGGCGAAACGCCGGAGATGCTGCAGCAAACCGTGGACTTTATCCGCAAAACCAAACCTGACTACGTTTACATGTGCGAAGCCGTTCCCTACCCGGGCACCGAACTTGCCGATTACGTTCGGAAACTGGGCTTGCCCATGAGTGAAGACTGGAACCGCTACCACGAACAGATGCAGATCTTCGAAAACAAGCTGTTGCCGCTACCGAAGCTGGAGGCAACCAAAAAAGCCGTCTATGACAGCGTCTTCACACCCACCTATTACCTCAGGATGAGGCGCCGAGGCGACTTCCATAGCCAAATCATGGCGCGCATGGCACTAAACCACCTCGTATGGAAATACCGCTTTACAAGATGGGCGTTTAGGCAACTGGGCAAATTTAGACACGTAAAGAAGAGCCCTGGTGGACACAGCACGCCAAGCAAAGACCAGTAAACAGGGCTGGCTTTGTATAATGCTTATATTTTGGGGTGTTTAAGGTTCATCAACAAGCCAGTTTGGGCTTTGGATGTTGAGTTTGGATGAAGGTTGTTGTTCACTGGAGCGGCGGAAAAGACTGCTGCACCGCACTGCACAAAGTCATCGAGCAGGGACACGAAGTCGCTTGCCTTGTCACGTACATTTACATGGAACCCTACGTTTTCCACAGCTTCAAAGTCATCGAACAACAAGCCAAAGCCTTGGGCATGCCCCACCAATTCGTAAAAATCACCGATAACCGCTATGACGACATCATGGGAACCCTCGAACGCCTCCACAAAGAACAGGGCGTACAAGCCATCGTCACAGGCGACATCGACAACGTCCACCACCGACGCGTATGGAAAGCCGCCTCCAAAAAACTCGCCGTACACCTTATAATCCCGCTCTGGGACCGACCCCTCAACCTGATTCCTGGCAACCGACGCCGCAAACGCATCATGGAGATGGAACAGAACACAGGCGTCAAGGCAATTCTCAGCTGCATCGACCAAAGATACTTCACCCCAGAATGGCTTGGACGCCAAATCGACAGAAAATGCATCGAAGACATGCAGCCGCTTGTGGGTCCAGCTGGCAAAGGAATTGACGTTTCAGGCGAACCAGGCGAATACCACTCCACAACCCTAGACGCGCCACTGTTTAAGCAACGAGTCGAAATAACCAAGTTCACCAAGAAAAGCAAAGTGGTCGATTTTGGTGGCTCCCCGTTCCGTGAGGGCGATTTCCTCTACATGGACATCGAAGAGGCAGTGCTTAAACCCAAGACCGAAAACCCATCTGCTTAGAGCAATTGTTTTCCTACATTTTTGTAGTAATTCCTTATTAGTAAGGATTGATACTAAATATCAGGAGCGAAAGATATGGCCTCAGTAACCGTTACAAGACATTCACAAGTCACAATACCCAAAAAAATACGTGAAGCAGCCGGAATAGCTGAAGGAGACAGGGTGAAGATGAAAGTTGTGGAAGGCAAAAAAATAGTGATTGAGAAAGCAGACGAAGAAGCATGGAAAGACTGCACCGACTTCTTACCCGAAGACTTCGAAAAGCTGCTGGCATCTTTGCGCACGGATTCAAGAAGTAGATTCAAGCGTCTTGGGTTGTGGAGTGGTATTCGC
>JAMCRH010000097.1 GCA_023380515.1 Gammaproteobacteria bacterium
CAGGTTTTTCCACACCCCAAAGGGTTTATCAGTCTCTATTAATAACAACATAAATATAAAATAAGAGAAGTTCTGTAAATGTTGTAACTACTAGTGTGGACAAATTCTGTGCATAAGCTATTTATTATAAATAATATCAAAAAGTTACGTTGTTGATTTCTATATGCTTGAACAGCGTACTGCCTGGGCGGAAAGGGTGTTAAGCCTGTGGATGAAATAATGCCTTATCCACAGCCACAACTGAGCACTGCTTATCCACCGGTCAGTACCTGAGTTGTTACCGTACCTGTGAACAACCTCATTTTGATGTGGAGCTAATGCTAAGAGACGCTGATGGTATGCCTTGTAGACGAGAGGTAACGAAAGACAGAAATATTTTATCCACAGGCAAAAAAAAGCCTGTCACGTGGACAGGCTGATGAAAAAGAGCCATTTGGAGGAAAAAAATGGCTCTTTTAATGTGAAGCTTACTGCTTTAACTAGTGCTTAAGGACGCGGGCAAGGAAGGATTGGGTGCGTTCATGTTGGGGCGAATCGAACAAGGTTTCAGGAGCCCCCTGTTCAGTAATTTCGCCTTTATGAATAAAAATAACCCGGTCAGCGACTTCACGAGCAAAGCCCATTTCATGAGTGACAATTACCATCGTCATACCTTCTTTTGCGAGTTCGCGCATCGCATCCAGTACTTCGCCGATCATTTCCGGGTCAAGCGCGGAGGTAGGCTCATCAAACAGCATCAGGCGCGGTTCCATCGCCAAGGCACGTGCCAGCGCTACCCGCTGTTGTTGACCGCCTGAAAGCTGGCTTGGGTACTTGTCGGCTTGATCCGCAATCCCCACACGATCTAATAGGCGTTCAGCGGTGCTTACCGCGTCAGCACGATTCAAACCACGTACTTTCATCGGTGCCAGGGTGACGTTGTCGATAACGCTTAAGTGGGGAAAGAGGTTGAACTGTTGGAATACCATGCCAACTTCAGTACGGATGGTCTGCAACGCCTTGGTACTCTTTCCGTGTGGTAACAGTTCATTGCCGTCAACCACCAGGCTACCTGCTTGAAACTCTTCCAAGCCGTTAATACAGCGAATCAGCGTCGATTTACCTGAGCCGCTAGCACCGATAATGACGACCACTTCGCCGGGAATAATTTCTAAATCAATACCATTGAGTACGTGCAGAGCGCCAAAGTGTTTATTGAGCTGCTGCATACGCACAATGGGTTGCGTTGTGTTGTTCATTGTTTCGCTCATTGTCTCGCTCATCGCGCGTCTCCTTATTGTCCGACCAGGCCTCTACGCTCAAGCTGGCGCAGCAGGATTGAAAGCGTCCAGGTGATCGCGAGATACATAAGAGCGACCATAAAATAGACCTCAAGGGCGGTGAAGGTGGTGGCGATATAAATTTGCCCCTGGCGCACCAACTCACCGACGCCAATCACTGAGAACAGTGAGGTGTCTTTGATGCTGATAATGCCTTGGTTACCGAGTGATGGAATCATGCGGCGGAAGGCTTGAGGCCAAATCACATAGCGAAATGCCTGGGGGCGAGAAAGCCCTAGCGAAAGAGATGCTTCACGCTGGCCACGCTCAATAGACTGAACACCACCACGTACGATTTCAGAGATATAAGCCCCTGAGTTAACTGCAATGGCGGCGATACCGGCTACAAGCGCATTAATCGGGCTTCCCAATAGCTGGGGTAAACCGTAAAAAATGAACAACACCTGGACGAGTATGGGCGTGCCGCGAAACACTTCGATGTAAAAAATGGCCGGCCAGCGCAGCCAGCGCACGCGGCTGATACGTAATAGACCAAAGAAAATGCCGATAAAAAAACCGATGGCGAGGCCACCAAACGAGATAAGCAGCGTCCAGGGAATACCTGGTAGCAGATAGGGAATAGACCCAAACGCTGCCGCCCAATCAAATTGGAAATTGACGTCCACGCATAGACTCCTGGAGCAAAAAAGCAGATGACAGATACATTGGAAACGCAGCAGGGCCGGGGGTTGTGGCCGCCCGGCCCTGTAATGACGTTACGCGATTAGTAAGTGGTTACACTCACTCTTCGCTAGGTGCTTCACCAAACCACTTTTCGTAGATTTCGTCGTAGGTACCATCTTCTTTCATGGCAGCAAGCGCTTCATTGGTAGGTTCTACCCACTGACTGCCTTTGTGGAAAACGATGCCGTACTGTTGGCCTTCATATAACGGACCAACGACTTTGGTGCGCCCTTCGCCACGGGTTTGGGCAAAATAGGAAACGTTAGGGGCGTCGTAGAACACGGCGTCGACGTTGCGTCCCAGCAGTGCCATGTACATGTCGCTCATGGCAGGATAAGGCGTGATATCAGCATCATCGCCTAACTGTTCTTGCAGGAAGTCGTAGCTGGTGGAGCCAATACGCGTGGCAATGGAAAGCCCTGCTAAGTCTTCGATGGATTCAACGTCATCGTTGTCGGCGCGCACAATAATTTGCAGGCCTGAGTCGTAGTAGGGGTCTGAGAAATCGACGATCTCAGCACGCTCAGCAGTTATGGTCGTTCCGGCAATGGCTATTTCTTGGCTGCCGGTTTGCACGGCTGGAATAATGCCAGCAAATTCCATTGTGGTGAGGTTAACTTCGAAGCCAGCACGCTCGGCAACTTCGTTAATAATGTCCATATCGAAACCGATCATCTCACCGGTCTCTGGATCCATCATCTCGAAGGGCACAAAGCTTGGGTCAGTGGCCACGTTAACCGTAGGCAATTCAGCCATGGCGGCGGTAGCGCTGCCCAATCCCAGTGCGAGAGCCAGCGTGGTTTTGGTTAGACTGAGTGGTAGAACTGCTTTCATAAGTTTCCCCGTGCT
The DNA here is from genome assembly GCA_023380515.1 of Gammaproteobacteria bacterium. Next base: position 2,853 of record JAMCRH010000097.1, read on the forward strand.
TTATGTGGCATGTCGCGAGTTTTAAAGCGATTTGCATCGTTTAAAAGCGCTTTTAAGCCGTTATTGACCTATCAACCTTGGCGAGAAACCGGCAAGGCGTCAAGTCACGGGGAGTGTTGAGAGTTAACGCTGATTAGACCATAAAGGAAGCGCCGCACCCGCAGGTGGTGGTGGCATTGGGGTTTTGCACACGAAAACGTGCGCCTGCCAGCCCTTCTTCGTAGTCAACGGTAGAGCCCACCAAATATTGGTAAGAGAGTGGATCTACGACTAAAGCAGCGTTACCAAATTCAATAACGGTGTCATCGTCGGCGACTTTTTCTGCAAAATCGAAACCGTACTGAAAACCAGAACAGCCACCACCGGTCACATAGACCCGTAGTTTTAAGGATGGATTTTTCTCTTCTGCCATCAGTGCATCAATACGTTTGCGTGCGCTATCAGACAGCAGTAGTGGGGTCGGAACAAAGGCTTCTGCACCGCTCATGGGTACCTCCCGCGAGCTTTAAGAACGAATAAATCGGCATTGGGGGGTGATT
>JAMCRH010000098.1 GCA_023380515.1 Gammaproteobacteria bacterium
CGGCGACGTCGATTTGGTTTTGTTTGTTGTGGAAGGCACGCATTGGACCGAAGATGACGAGATGGTGCTGACTAAAATTAAGCGCGCAGAACGTCCGGCGATGTTGATTATTAATAAGATTGATCAGGTCAAAGATAAAGGTAAATTATTACCGCATATTCAACGCCTGAACAGTGAATATCCGTTTAAAGAAATTATGCCGCTGACGGCGCTTTCGCCAGAACAGATGCCAAAGTTGAAAGCAATGGTGCGCACCTATTTACGTCCAGGGATTCATTTTTACCCTGCGGATCACGTGACCGATCGCTCAGTTCGATTTATGGCTGCTGAAATTGTGCGGGAAAAGCTGATGCGCTATACCGGCGATGAGTTGCCATATTCCACGACAGTTGAAATCGAAAAATACGAAACGGGCGATAACGGGGTCGTCCATGTTCATGCGTTGATTTTGGTGGAACGCGAAGGCCAGAAGCGGATGGTGATTGGGAACAAAGGCAGCAAACTGAAAACCATTGGTGCCGAAGCGCGTCGCGATATTGAAAAGCTTATCGATGCACAGGTTAACCTGCAGCTGTGGGTGAAAGTGAAGTCGGGTTGGGCGGATGACGAACGCGCCTTACGCAGCTTAGGTTACGGTGAGGAATAACCGTGCAAGCCATCGTCCTGCATCGTTGGCCATGGCAGGAACATGGATTACTGATTGACGTATTCAGTGCAGATGCAGGGCGATTTCGCTGTATTGCCCGCTCTGCACGCCGTACTACAAGTAGTTTACGGGCGGTGTTGCAGCCGTTCCAACTGATTGACATCGACATTAGCGGTCGCGGTGAGGTTAAAACCTTGAAGCGGGCCGATCTGCAAGAAATCATTCCGTTAACGCACCTCGCTATGTATAGCGGCTTATACGTGAATGAATTACTCCAGCGTTTACTCCCCAATGATACAGAACTGCCTGAATTATTTGCCGCCTATCGACATACGTTAATGTTGCTGCAACGGGAAACACTGATTGAACCGGTATTACGCAAGTTTGAGCTGATTTTGTTAGAGCAGCTCGGTCACGACTTCTCCTTTACCCAAGACGCGGAGCAGGGCGATGCCATTGAACCCAAAGCAATTTACCGATTTGTCCCCACCGTTGGCTTTGTGCGCGAGCACGGCGTAAGTGAGTCAAATCAGCAGGTTGTTCTTTCTGGTCAAGAAATTCGACAATTAGCAGACTTTCAGCAGTTAGATCTGGCATTATTACAGCAACTGAAACGATTAATGCGCGTCGCACTGCAACCGTATCTTGGCGCAAAGCCGCTGCAGAGCCGGGCATTGATTGCCGCGGTACTCAAACAGCAAGTCACCAATTCTAAGCAAGAGGCACATGAATGAATCCTGTTCTTTTAGGTGTAAACATTGACCATATCGCAACCCTACGGAATGCTCGCGGTGTTGCTTATCCTGAACCGGTGCAAGCTGCGGCGATTGCCGAGCAGGCTGGTGCTGATGGTATTACCATTCATTTGCGGGAAGACCGCCGCCATATCACCGATCGTGATGTGCGCTTACTCGCGGAAACGATCCAAACGCGGATGAATTTAGAAATGGCAATGACCGCAGAAATGATTGCCATTGCCAAAGCAACGCAACCTGAATTCGTCTGCCTAGTGCCAGAAAAACGTGAAGAGTTGACCACTGAGGGTGGCCTCAACGTCGCGGATCAATTAGCTCGGAGCAAAGACGTTGTCGCTGAGTTGAATGACGCCGGTATTTGGGTGTCGTTATTTATTGATGCCGATAAACGTCAGATTGAGGCCGCGCATGAAGTCGGAGCGCCGTTTATTGAGTTACATACGGGGCATTACTCGGAAACCAGAGGTGCCGAGCAAGCGCAAGCACTGCGGCAGCTCCAAGAGGGCGCGGCGTATGCGGCAAGCTTAGGTTTGACGGTTAATGCCGGTCATGGTTTGCACTATCATAATACCCAACCGATCGCGGCCATTCCGGAAATTTATGAACTGAACATTGGTCACGCGATTATTGCTCGAGCGGTATTTAGCGGCTTGGCCGACGCGGTACGTGATATGAAAGCTATTTTGATTGGCGCTCGGTAAGTCGCAGTGGCCATCGTAGGAGTCGGCACGGACATTGTTGAAATTGCCAGAATTCGGCAAGCGCTCACACGTCAGCCTGCGTTAGCAAAACGTTTGTTGACAGCCAATGAACAAGCGTTGATGGCCGCAGCAAAACAACCAGAGCGTTATTTGGCGAAACGTTTTGCCGCCAAGGAAGCAGCGTTAAAAGCACTTGGCACTGGTTTGCAAAATGGCTTAAGTTGGCAGCATATTGAAATTAGCAATAATGAGTTAGGTCGACCAGTTCTGAGTTTTAGTGCACAAGCTTTAGCATTAGCAAGTTCACTGGGTGTGACACAAGCACACGTATCACTCAGTGATGAAGTTGATTATGCCCAAGCGTTTGTCATTCTAGAGGGGCTTTAGATTCAGAGCAGACGCTCGCATCAGTGCCTTGCTCGACATAGTGATTCGCCATAGTAGGGAGGAGTTATGGTTCAGGTTCGTAACGTACATGTAGATCGCAAAGGTTCGCAGCCAGAAAACTGGCTGGAAGACATTATGCAACCTGAAATTCGCACGGAGCTCGCGGAGTTAGCCGCAACGCTTACCCCTCTTTGTTCAACCGACGGCGACACCTTGCTTTTAAAAGGGCAAGAAATGGTCGAGATTCTGGCTGAGCTCAAGCTCGATCGCAAAGGATTATTGGCCGCACTGACCGTTCCGTTTTTTGAAGCCCACTTAGTCGACGAAGAGTGGCTAGAAAAACATCTGGATGCAGAAATCGCACACCTTGTAGTAACCGTGCAGCAAATGCAAAGCATCAGTGAATTACAACATTTCCGCCATGGTAAACCTGGTGAAGCCCAGATCGATGCGGTGCGGCGCATGCTATTGGCCATGGTTGAAGATGTACGTGCTGTCCTCTTGAAACTTGCCGAGCGAGTCTGCTACCTGCGGCAAGTGAAAAACCTTGACGAAGAAACTCGGGTTCTCACCGCCAAGGAGTGTAGTGAAATCTACGCGCCGCTCGCCAATCGCTTAGGGGTTGGGCAACTAAAATGGGAACTCGAAGATCTCGCATTTCGCTATTTACACCCCGATATATACATGGCAATTGCGCGCCAGCTCGATGAAAAGCGTTGGCAACGTGAGCAATATATCGAAACCTTTGTGACTGGCTTACAAGAAGCGCTCGACAGTCAGCAGGTCAATGCCAAAGTGTATGGGCGTCCCAAACATATCTTCAGTATTTGGAAGAAGATGCAGAAGAAAAATCTGCAGTTTGATGAGCTGTTCGATATTCGCGCGGTACGAATTATTACGCAGTCGCTTAAAGATTGTTATGCCGCCCTTGGAATTGTACACAGTATGTGGCGCCATTTGGCGTCGGAATTTGATGACTATGTGGCGACTCCAAAAGCCAATGGATATCAATCGATTCATACTGTAGTGATTGGCCCAGAACAGAAGAACGTTGAAATTCAAATTCGCTCTGAGCAAATGCACGATGATGCCGAACTCGGCGTTGCCGCGCACTGGGTATATAAAGAAGGGCAGTCAAGCGGGCGCTCGCAAGGCTATGAAGAAAAAATCTCTTGGTTGCGTAAGCTGTTGGCATGGCATGAGGATATGGCCGAGAACGAAGAGCTGGTTCAAGAAATTCGTAGTCAAGTCTTCGAAGATCGCGTGTATGTTTTTACCCCGAAAGGCGACGTCATTGACCTTCCCATGGGGTCGACACCACTCGATTTTGCTTATTATATCCACTCGCAAGTCGGCCACCGCTGTATTGGTGCCAAGGTCGACGGCCGAATTGTGCCGTTCACTTATGAGCTCGGCAATGGCGAACGAGTAGAAATCCTGACTCAAAAAGAGCCTAATCCCAAACGCGATTGGGTGAACCCAACGCTTGGCTACTTAAAGTCGGCCCGCGCGCGAAGTAAGGTTCAAGCGTATTTCAAGAAATTTGATCGAGAGCACAATATTGTTACCGGCCGCGAGTTACTGGAACAAGAGCTACAGTATGAATCGATTGATAGCC
>JAMCRH010000099.1 GCA_023380515.1 Gammaproteobacteria bacterium
GTTAAAAAATAGCAAAAACGTCCCAATTAAGAAGCTCAAAAGAAACGCGACACTAAATGACGTGCGCTCGCCGGACCAGAGTTCAGAGAAACCAAAGGGCAATGCTAAGACGAACAATAAAACAATCACCGAGAGGACTGGCAATAGCCAAGTGAACACAGCGAAAACAATTCGACGGGTCATTTGAATCGGCTTCGGTTGGTTGCGGCCAATCAGAATACCAAAACCAACCAATAACCCTGTGGTGGCGTAACGAACGGGTTCGGCGCGGAAAAAGTCCGCAAAAAACTCGATACTGAGGAGGCGAAACAACGAAATGCAGAGCGAAATAAGAGCCCAACCGATGCCTACAAATACCAACATGAGCAATAACGTCAGTCCATTTTGCCAGGCATTACTGAATAACGCAGGGTACCAGTCACTGGGTTGGCGCAACCACACCTGCCAAAACGCCGTCAGAATAAACGCTGACGCCGCTGTTAATAAGGCAAACGGCATGAGGACGTGGGTATTGTCACTAAAACTGGTGGGGGTTGCTAATAACGTTGCCAACCAAGCTAGTGCAGTAAAAAATACCAACAAGCCAGTACTACTCCACCACAAACAGCGTTGGCTCAGCGAATGAATCGTCAGCATGATCATTGCCGGAACAGTCAACACCAGAGTAAATAGTGGAATTGATACCGACAAGGAACTTAACCACCACCAGTTGCGCTCGAGGCCCTGGGCCAAGCAATACAGCACTAACGCCTGTGTAATCGCTAATGCCACCACAAAATAGCGTGTATTAGCCGCCAATATTGGTTCAAAATTAGTTTCTATTTCAGTAAGTTGTGTCTGCATGCGTGCGCTCCATCAGCAATCCAATGAGCGTATACGCAAAGCAGTAGTCTCGCCAGTAGTCAGCAACAAAAAACCGACCATTTGGTCGGCTTTTTTGTTTATTTATCTAGATTCAGGTTGCTAGTTTCGTTTATTGCATCAATGGCGAACCATCAACTTCAAAGGAATACCCTTCAATTTGCGCCTCTGCAATTAGCGTTTGGATATACTGGGCGATTGCTTTGTGACGTACCTTTTCGTTTAGATAATCACGAATTTTGGTTTTCACAGCACTGTAATCCAGCGGTTGGCCCGGTACTTTGCGCTCAACCCAAACGACGTGAAAGCCATATCGGCTTTCCACCGGCGAGTCATACAAGCCTGGCTCAAGGGCAAACACAATCCGTTCAAACTCGGGGACGGTTTGGCCGCGACTCAGTTGCCCCAAGCTACCACCCGTTTCCTTCGACGGGCACGACGAGTGACCGCGCGCCAAGCCAGCGAAATCTCCACCGCTTTGCAATTGCTTGATCACTTCCTCCGCCAGCGCCAAAGCTTCCATGCGACCTTTATTGTCGTCCGGTGCCGCTGCAAGCAAAATATGGCGAACTTCTAACAATGGCGAGGTCGTGAAACGCTCTCGATTTGCTTGAAAGTAATGCTCGCATTCTTCATCTTGTGCTTCAGGAATATGGACTTCTTTGTCAATCAAACGCTCAACGAAGTCTTGGTCCGCTGCATCAGCATTGGCGGAAGCTACTTTAAAACCGAGTTCTTTCGCGCGCTGTTTGAAAAGCTCACCAATAATCAAAGCTTCAGCTGCTTTTTTCATGGCTTCTTGTTGACTCTCTGCTGGATGATATTGCATCTCTTCCAGAACTGATTTTTCTTCAATGGTAGTGTCATTGACACGAATCATATAAACCTCTCTTTCATCGGCCACGAGCTCCAGACCCTTGGCTGATAAAAGCGTGGAGAGTGATTAAGGCATCCTCTCCACGCCTAGACTTCAGGCTCTTCGTTACTAATACGCGATTAGTAGCGACGACGAACGATTTGATGGCTGCGGCCAAAGTACTTCACTGGCACGCTCCAAATATGCACTAAGCGACTGAATGGGAACAGGACGAATAACGTCACACCCCAGAACACGTGGGCTTTGTAGATCCAGTGCATGTCAGCCAAGAAACTCACCGCTTCAGCTGGACGGAACGTCAACAAGTGACGGCTCCAGCTCATCAGATCTTTCATGACGTAACCATCCATATGACCGGTAGAAACCGGAATCGTGATGAGGCCGAGAATCAGCTGCCAGTAAATGAGCAGCAAAATCAGCGTGTCCATCACCGAGCTGCTAGCCCGCACGCGCGGATTGAATAAACGGCGATACACCAGCATGGTTAAACCAATGAAGCACATAATGCCGAAGAATCCACCCACACCCATCGCAATCATTTGTTTCTGAGCTAAAGTCACACCAAAGAAGTCCCAAACTTCATATGGAATCACCAAGCCACCGAAATGCCCCAGAAAGATCATGATGATACCCACATGGAAAAACACACTGGCAATCCGGAAAAAGTTCTTATCCAAGATTTGACTCGACTGTGCTTTCCACGTGAACTGTTCACGGTCATAGCGAAGCGCGCTGCCAACAAAGAAAATGACAGACGCGATGTAGGGATAAATCCCAAAAAGTAACATGTCGACGAAGTTCATGATCAGTTTCCTCGTTGAGCTTCTGTCTGAGCTGCATCAGTAATGTCAGCCCAGTTAATCGGGACGTACTGGTCTTTGCGTTGGGTTTCTGAAGGCTTGTTAACCGCTGTGCTGCAGCCATCTGCCTGCGAGTCAGGGCCAAACTTGACCATTTCTTCTTCCCAAACCTTATCCAGCTCTTCTTTCGTGTCGTCGCGCTTTTCATTGGCGATTTGCTCACGCACGTCGGCAATGTCAACACTGACACCAGAAAGCTCCAACAAGGCATGCAGTACCGCGGCATAGTCGCTATCGCGCTGCTCTAAACGAGCTGCCAATAAAGCGAGGATATGCGCCACTTCTTCTAAACCAAGGCGCAGGTTCTCTTCACCTTGAGTGGAGAGAAACTCAAGGTAAAGAGGGATGTAATCAGGGAGCTCGCGCACCCCAATTTCCAAGCCTGCTTCTTTGTATTGGTTCATCAAGTTAACCATGGCTTGACCGCGATCGCGCGACTCACCATGGACGTGTTCAAACAACAGCAGTGACAGTGAACGCCCACGCTCGAATAAGGTGTCATACTCAGATTGCCAGTCCATTAAGTCACCATTAAAGCGAGTCGACACAAACGCACTCAACGCTTGCTGACGCTCCACCGATAACGGCGACTCGGCAATAATGGCCTGAATATCTTCCTGTGCTGCAAGTAATCCCGGACGAGGATAATCAAGCAGCAATGATAAAACTCTTGCGATTTGCATATTGATTAATCCTTCATAACCACAGG
>JAMCRH010000100.1:0-5127 GCA_023380515.1 Gammaproteobacteria bacterium
CTATCAGCCTTTTGCCATGCTGGCTAGTGGCGCTCTATGCTCCGCAGGAGGTACTCCTTTTGCACATCCGCGCTGGGTAACGGTTCGCCGCAAGTCCTGTGGATAACTCTATTCTTGGCATAGGGTTTGCAATCCTCATAGACAGAGCATGATTACATTTATTGAGGAGATATCCATGCAGTTTTCCGCAACCACGCAAGCGCTTTTAGGCCGTTCCATCCATCAGTGGCAAAAGGCTGATAATCGTGAACTGATCGAATTTATTCTTGAGCGTTACCACGCTATGCATCGCGAACAATTGCCCCAAGCGATTCAGCTAGCGCGGCGCGTTGAACAAGCTCATGCGGGCGATCCAAACTGCCCTGAAGGGTTAGCTGAACACCTGAGTGAAATGTATCAGGAACTCGAAAGCCACATGATGAAGGAAGAGCAGATCCTATTTCCGATGTTAGAAAGTGCTAGTTACCCACAAGGACCGATTATGGTGATGGAAAGCGAGCATGATGATCACGAATTGGCGCTACAACACATCGAAAAGCTGACAAAGAACCTGACCTTGCCAGAAGGTGCCTGTGGCACTTGGACTGCACTGTACGATTTATTAGCTGAGTTAGTCCAAGACGTACGTGATCATATTGAATTAGAAAGTCGGGTTCTGTTTGTCCCGGAGGAGCAACTTGCGGGTCGTTGTTGTGGTAGTTGTCAGTAGGGGGCGGCTCACACAATAGCACTCACAGGAAGGGCTGCAGTCGCAGCCCTTTTTACGTAGCGGTTATTGTTGCTAGTTTAGGATTGCTATACCACTTTTGAATAGCTTTGTTGGCCATCGAGCAAATAAGCGTCGAAGGTGCTACAGATACTGCGGACCCACAAGCGCCCGAGCTCTGTTACTGCGAGTTCCTGTTCTGTTAAGGTGACCAAGCCATCCTCAATGAACGGCGCTAGGCGGGGGAAGCTTTCAGCAAAGTACTCGTTGAAAGTAAGTGACCACTTACTTTCAAACTTCTCAATGTCTAGTCTGAAATGGCAAATCACTTCGGCGATTAAATCGGCGCGAATACAGTCGTCATGGGTCAAACTCACCCCTTTAATGACCGGCAGTGTATTGGCTTCAATAGCGCGATAATAATCCGGCAGGTCTTTCTCATTCTGCCAGATTACACCGTTAATTTGGCTGATCGATGACACCCCTAATCCAAGCAAGGCGTCCGAACCATGCGTGGTGTAACCTTGGAAATTACGTTGGAGTTTGCCCTCACGTTGCACGTTCGCGAGCTCGTCGTCGGCCCGGGCAAAATGATCCATGCCGATAAACTGATAGCCTGCTGCTGTGAATGTGCGAATGCCCATTTCCAACAACTGAAGTTTCATTTCAGGGCTGGGCAAAGCGCCTTTGTCGAGTTTGCGTTGGGCAGCAAAACGCGCAGGTAAATGCGCATAACTGAACAATGAAATTCGGTCGGGATTGAGCGCCACGACTTTGTCGAGCGAACGTTGGAAACTCGTCGGATGCTGGTGCGGTAAGCCGTAAATCAAGTCGAGGTTAATCGACTCAAAACCATACTCACGTGACTTCTGCACTAACGTTTCGATCATTTCGTCATCTTGTACGCGGTTAATTGCAATTTGCACGGTTTGGTCAAAGTCTTGCACACCGTAACTGACGCGGTTAAAGCCAAGTGTTCTTAAATGTTTGAGCTTCTCCAAGGAACAGCTACGAGGGTCTATCTCAATACTGATTTCATGCTCGCCATTGGCGATGAGCCCGAGGTGCGTTTCAAGCATGGTCATCAGGCGCGTGAGCTGTTCTTCGGTGAGGAAGGTCGGCGTGCCGCCGCCTAAATGCAATGGCCCTAAACGACGCTTTTCGAGAAGCGGCTTATAGAGTTTCATTTCATTCTCAAGGGCGTCGAGATAGGTATCGGCCTTCCCTTGATGCCGGGTGATGACTTTATTACAGCCACAGTAGTAGCAAAGCTTGTGACAGAAAGGCAGGTGGATATAAACGCTCAGGGTGCGGTCATCCGCAGCCAAAGCGTGAATGACCCGGTCATGAGCAAACGGGGAGCTTAATGCCAGCGCAGTGGGGTACGACGTATATCGTGGCCCATTGATGTTATAGCGGGCGATGAGTTCGGGATCCCAACGAAAGCTTGTCATAACCTGTCCTACCTATTCGTGTATCGAATGCGGAGTATACCGACTTCTATCCCAACGAGCATTGATCTGCCGCAATCGTGGGTGTGTTTTGGCGTCACTGCTGAGCGTGCTTACTAGGCCGTAACATATTGTAAATACAAGGATAAATTAAAAATTAAGCGGGTCGCTTAGAGTGCGTCTGGCGAGATTCTTATCTCTTTGGTGGTAACGAATTACCCCTACATAATCGAAAATTACATGGCACCGCTTGGCATACTTTCGGCGCTGCGTATACTCTTTCGCATTGCCTTCGCGTAGTGCTTGCAGGTATGCTGAGTGTTAAATTATTGATGAAGCGTTCGTCCCATAAAAGAGAGAAATCGCAATGGAAATGTACTTACCAATTAAATCGATTCACATGTTAACCGCGTATATCACCGCGATTTTGTTTGTTTTGCGTTTGGTTCTCGATGCGACCGGGAAGACCGGTTGGCGGCAAACGCCGCTGCGTTGGGTGCCGCATGTGAATGACACGATTTTGCTATTGATGGCGGTCAGTCTGATAGCATTAGCAAGTCTACCCGTGTTTGCTTTGTCGTGGCTGGCACTGAAAATCGTTTTCTTGTTCGGCTATATTGTGACGGGCGCGGTGGCGATGAATATGGTGCGGCCAAAAAATGTGCGGATTATTGCCGCTGTGTTAGCGCTAGGGCAGCTTTTGTTTATCTTCCATTTGGCCGTTGCGAAACCGATGTTTTGGTAAGTTAGCGGGACCTATTGGCAAAGGAGACTAGAAGGCTAGGTCTCCTTTTTTTGTTTTAAGCGACTAGCAACCCGGTTGCGGCCCTGCTGTTTTGCTTCGTACATGGCTTTGTCGGCACGGTCGACAATCGAGTCCCAAACGGTGTCTTGCTCAAAGTGAGCGACGCCGATGCTGACGGTCACGTTCGGCAAATTCGGCCACGAGCTCTCGGCAACGTGACGGCAAACACGTTCAGCTAAGTTCAAGGTGTCGGGATACGAGGTTTCTGGTGCGATAATCATAAACTCTTCACCACCCCAACGGCCAAATATGTCGGTTTCTCTTAAAGTCCCTTGGATTGCTGCACAGACCTCGATGAGCACATCGTCACCGGTATTATGACCAAAGGTGTCATTAATCCGTTTAAAGTGGTCAAGGTCGAGTAATAGAACCCCAAAGTCACGTTGATAGCGCTGTGCAGTATTTAAAAATGTAGTGAGATGCTCTTCCATACGTCGGCGGTTTAATGCGCCGGTAAGGTCGTCATAGCTGGCTAATTTGACCAGTTTTTCATTCAAAATCGACAATTGAATGGAGTCGGCGACAATCAACAAGTCTCGGGCTAAGTCGCGGGCGGCGTACAGTTGAGCCGATCGGCGGTGTAATTTTCAATCTCGATGACCCAGTGACCGTCTTGAAACCAAGCAAAGAAACTTAACGACTCACATACTTCCCAAAATACATCAATTCCGTCTTGCTCGGCGAGGCTCGCTGCTTGCCAAAAGGTCTCGGGAAGAATCGCGTGCGGTGCAAGGGTAAAGACTTGTGTTGGATCAACCCAAGGCAAATAAGTGTGAATGTTTTCACTGAAACCAACAATGGTGTGCCAGTCTGAGGAAACCACGAGTAATGCCCCAAACGATTGAATCGCTTGAGGGATGTGAATGGGTTCTTTTTCGCACGCATCAATGAGAGCACCGAGCTCTGCGTCAATATGGGCGTGATTTCCTTGGCTCATTCTACAAGTCCTATGTAGCTATGTGAGGCGACTGCGAACGGAAAATCGCCTGAAGTTCGTTAAAGGTAGCACTCGCGTGCGCAATAATGAAATCAAAATGACATTTATTCAATAAGTTACTTTTGAATTCGTGATCAACCTCAACGCTCCATTGTCGCCAAGCCTGCCAAGTATCGGGTTGGCGTTGCCAGATCTGGAAAAATGACATGGGCAAACTTGGATTTATTCGCTCAATACGCCGACTAATAATCTGACCACCGGCGGTTGAGCCTTCAATGACATACAGGATGGCAAAAGCCGCGAGCAATTGCTCATCTCTGGTCAGGCTTTCCTGCGAGCTTATGAATTTCGATTTCTCTACCTTAGGCAAACTAATTCCAAGTGCGTTTAGATCACTACTTAAAGCCTGTTGACGAGAATGATAGCGATAGGGAGCGAAAGGGCTGAGAAAAGGTTCAAGCGGCGCGTAGAAATGATAGAAACCAAGCAAAACGGCGCTATATTCTTCATGTGTTAGATCGTGATTCAGCAGACGTGCAAGCAGAGGCACTTGCTCTAAGTTTTTATGGTCAACATGGGTCGCACTGCGCAATTTTGCTGCGATCGAGAACGCCATGGCGTCGCTCTGCGGACTGGTTTCCGGGCGCGTAGACACAAACAGCTCCATCATTTAGGTGAGTTGTCGCGATAAGTCGGTGGCCAATTTAGCGACAAATGCATAAATACTCAATTGTGGATTTGCACCCACGCTGGTGGGGAACAGCGAGCCGTCGAAGACCCAGCAATTTTGCAGCTGATGGTGTCGGCCGTCAGGGCGCGTGACGCTATTACGCGGGTCGTCGCCCATACGGCAGCCACCCATGACATGCGCGCTTGATAAGCGCACTTTTAATGGTTCGTAAGCAAGATTATCAAGAAGCTTTGCCAGTGCTTGCGGTGACGTAACATAGTATGCGGCGGTATGCAGCGGCATGACGTGGCTTGCGCCGGCTGCGAACTGAATTTGACCCATATTCCAGAGTGCTTCGCGGACAGTTTGCCAAAGCGCAGCGTGGAGCGGATAGTTGAGTGTCGCATCGCCGTTACTCCGCAACTGTACTTGACCACCTTGGCAGTCGGGCAAAAAACCGTCGCGCATCAGTGCCAACATTATATTGGTGCGATCGAGCTGTTGCATGCGCAACCAATTCTCATCGCCCCAACCCCCAATATTGGTCGCCACGTCATG
>JAMCRH010000100.1:5137-7711 GCA_023380515.1 Gammaproteobacteria bacterium
AACAATTGGTCTGAATACACCGATTGGGGCGCGCCGTAAAAGCCCTGAATAGGTCGCTCGAACTGTGCGGCAGTCATGCAAACTGGATGTAAAAAGGTTCGGCTACCGAGTAGCTTATGTGGGTCTGGTGCCTGTGAACGCAACAATAACGCAGGGGTGTTAATTGCCCCGCCAGCGCAAATGACAAAGTCGGCCTCGAGAAACGCGCGAGTACCGCTACTCTGGCTTAAGGTGTCGTCCATGCCGCGCACTTGCACACCTTCTACCACATCACCACGAATCACGAGTTTTTCGGCACGGACACTGTGAATGAGCACTGCGTTATTTTCTAATGCAGTCGGTAGCGTGGTTACTAACATCGATTGTTTTGCGTTGACTGGGCAACCTGTTCCACAATAACCCAAGTTCCAACAGCCGGAAACGTTGCGAGGAATAATATCCCAGCGCCAACCAAGTTGTTCACAACCTAAACGAATGACATCGTTATTGGCATTCGGCGCCATATTCCAGCGTTGCACTTGTAAACGCTGTTCGACTTGTTCAAACCAAGGGGTCATGGCAGCCGAATTTGCGTAACCAATCCCATAGTCGTTTTGCCACGTAGCAAGCGTCGATTTTGGTGTACGAAAACTGCTAGTCCAATTCACTGTTGTCGTTCCACCGACCGTGCGACCCTGTAAAATACTGATGCTGCCGTCGGTTGTCGTGCGCAGCGCACCTTCTTGGTACATTTCGGTATAGGCTTTGAGTTCGTCGTTATGAAAGTCTGATGAAGTTTTTAAACTTCCTTCTTCGACAATCGCGACTCGCAAACCCGCTAATGCAAGGATTTCAGCTGCGGTCCCGCCACCGGCACCACTACCGATAATAATGACATCAAAGCGCGGTAATTGCGGCAACGGCTGGGCGCCGTCATAGACCTGCCAACCACGGCGCATACCTTCACGAAATAGATCTGGAACTGGCATTAGCTGTGACTCCGTGGGAAAGCGGGTGGCCCGGGATAGCCAATTGCTTCCCATGCTGGCGCAGAGCCATACCAGGCCATGTGGCAAAGTTGGCAAAGCCCTTGATAGCCAAAACGTAACAAAGCGACCCGGCTGTCGCGCCAGCGCAGCAGAAACTCTTGTACATCGGAGTGACTCGCGTCAGCCCAGTTGCCCCAATAACCAGTTACTGGCCATTGTGTGGCTTTAAAGGTGATCAGATCAAACAGGTCGCGCAATTCGGATTGTTTAGTTGGACTACTGTGGGCAAGTAACCGGTCGATTTGCATGAGCGTGGTGCTAAGATGGTCGGAAAATTGCGGATGGCGACCGATAATAAAGGGCAAAACAGCGGTCAGAAATGCGATGTCTTGGGAGCGTAATTGCTGATAGCCATTTGTTGCATGTCGGCGATTGCGCTGGAGCCAGCGTGCGCCTGTACCCGCAGTGGTAAGTAATACCGCGCCGCCAATTCCAAATTGAATAAAGCGACGACGCGTCATGGTCCATTTTGCACGCACTAGGCTGGCCCTCAGCGAATAAACAATTTGTAAATCATTGTGAGCATTTTGCCGCCATATGGAGGATAGATAAGCTTCGCACTATTCAGTTTACCTTTGCTCAATACCGCGCGACTGTTACTAAAGGTGAGGAAACCCTCGTGGGCGTGATATTGCCCCATGCCCGAGGCGCCAACCCCGCCAAATGGAAGGTCATCTTGGGCTACATGGAAGATGGCTTCATTGAAACAGACACCACCTGAATGAGTGTTTTCCAGCACTTGCTTACGCTCCACTTGGTCATTACCAAAATAATATAAGGCAAGTGGCCGGTCGTTTGCGCGGATATGTTGAAGTGCTTGGGCAAAATTATCGTACGCGACAATCGGCAGAATCGGGCCGAAAATCTCGTCTTGCATAATGCGCATATCGTTGTTGCTGTTGTTCACTATGGTTGGAGGAATCAACCGAGAACCTTCAAACGTCTCACTCTGCGGATTGACCACATGTAAATCAGCGCCGCGACTCACTGCATCTTGTATCACTGCATGTAGACGGTCAAATTGCTTTTGGTTAATAATCCAAGAGTAATCAGGATTGTCTTTTAATGTCGGATAGAGCTTTTCGAAAGCCTGTTTGAGCTCTCGGATTAGCTCGTCAACTTGGCCGCGCGGACAAAGAATGTAGTCAGGCGCAACACAGGTTTGGCCGGCGTTCAACGCCTTCCCAAAGGCAATGCGTTCGGCAGCAGCAGCGAGGTCGCAATAACGCGGGTTGCCAAGAATAGCCGGCGACTTACCGCCAAGTTCTAGAGTCACCGGCGTTAGGTTTTTCGCAGCCGCTTGCATGACGTGGCGACCAATATTGGTGCCACCTGTAAAGAGCAGGTGATCAAAGGGTAATTCCGCGAAGGCTTGACCGATGTCGACGTCACCAGTCACCACTGCAACTTCAGATGGGTGAAAACACTCTGCGACCAATGATTGCACGGCGGCGGCGGTCGCAGGAGTAAATTCGCTCATTTTGATAAGTACGCGGTTGCCAGCGCTTAACGCTGCGACCAAGGGGCCAATAGCGAGGTAAAGCGG
>JAMCRH010000101.1 GCA_023380515.1 Gammaproteobacteria bacterium
AGCCAATGTATTAGGCGGGTTAACCGGAGGACATGGACGCAGAACCGCTGATAACGACCTTGTTTTAGCAATTTTACGTGCGCGCGACCAGTTACAATTAGCCCGTCGGGCGAATACTTTGATTCAAATTGAGCAAGCGACCATTGCTGCGATAGACAGTTTACAACGCGATTTAGAAGCGCTGAATCAGCGATAAATGAGGTGTACCGATGAGTAATCACAACCTAAAACCTTCAACTTGGCGCCGCGCCAGCGCACCGCTCGGTTTAGCGATCGTGGTAGGGGCTTTAACATTAGCCGTATGCAGTGCGCAGCCAGCGGAACAAACACGACGTGTCGACGCGACATCGGATCCGTCATCAGCATCGATTGCTCGACGTGCATTTGATTTTCGTGACGCTGATATTCGAGTTCCCAATTATTTTAATACACAGGGCTTAGATTTTTGTACCTTTGATGTTCAGAACGAACATCCAAATTGCCCGCTCTATCGTCCGATCGTGCGCATGTATTTTGATTCAGCTATGGTCGAAGGCGAGGGTTTTGGAGTCGATGCCGTACGTGAGTTCGACACACGCAATTTATTGAACATGCTGGAGAATCAGTTTGCTGGCATTAATCGCTTCCGCATTGTGACGCGTGATGACCAAGTGGTCAGCCAGGAATTTGAAACTTTCCGACAGCAACAAGGTGAAGAGGCGTTTCGTCAGCGTCACAGTGAGCAACGAATCTTGGCTCCTGACTTTGTCGTGAAACTCGATACCTTGCGGTCGGTTAAAAACCAAGGAAGTATTACCGGGTGGATGGATTATGGCCTTGAGATTACCGCGTCAGTGTTGAATCCGTTTACCCGTGAACTAATGGCTTATCCGAATTTAGGTAAGGTGCGGGTCGAGTCTGCCGATGTTCGCGATCGACGCCGTCTCGAATACGTGACGGCTAACGATCGTTATGTCAGTGGTTTTCGTTACTTCGATAGCGCGCATGTCAATTCAATACTGAATGATATGGCGTCGCGCGGTATCGATATTCTACTGACACGGATGTTGGCGGAAATGCCAGCAACGGCACAAGTGGTGGGCATTCGCGGTGACCAGATTAGCTTGGATCGCGGCCAGAATGCGGGTGTGTTGCCAAACGAAACCATCGATGACTACAGCCGCAGGAGAAATTGTCCGTTGGAAGAACTCAGCCGATGCACGCCGAGTGCGGGCGGCAGCGAGCAATGGTATTTATCGTCCAGATGCAGAACGGCGCGTATTCGCTGTCAGTGTTGGAGCACCATACACCTTCTTGCGCGACCGCACTTAATGCGTTGGTGATTGAGTACGTTAAAAAAATAACCCTGCACACGCAGGGTTATTTTATTTTAGCCGACCGAACAAGGTGTTCGCTTTAGAAGTGGAAAGCAACGCCGAACGACCAGCGGTCGTCATTGGCAAACGCATAGCCACCGACCAAGCTGAAGTTGGGTGCGACCCAGTAGCGCCCTTGTAAATGGATGACGAAATCATCGTCGTCACCGACATCGATATACTCCGCCTCGATACCTAACTCAAGGTTGTGGCTCATTTTGTGTCGGGCACCAATAAAGACGTTGAACCCTGAGTCAGAGTTAGACAGACTGTTGAACTTAGCCCGTGATCGCACAAGACCAGCTCCACCGTAGGCGACGGTGTCGAGCTGCACATAATGTTTGTAGCCGAATCCCAGTTTCGTCAAATCAAAGTCAAATTGATTTGCTGACTGGTTTGAATGACTCAGACGAAAGAAATAGTCTTCGGTGATCGATGTCGAGAGGTTAAGTTCGTAGCCGTCCAGATCAGCTTGACTGACTCGAGTTTCTTGATAGTGCGCCGAAATGAAATCGAAAGCGGGCTCATTGGCTACTGCTGGTGCCATCGCCAATACGGTCGCTAACGCCGAGCTAACAGCTAAAGTAGATTTGTAGTTCATTGTGGTACTCCTATTCAATGCAGTGGTCTTACACGCTGTGTAATTCGTCTGCAGGACAAGAGTAGTGTAGAACGATTGATACAGATTTTCGTTATGAAGAATCGTCAATAATTGTCAAATTCGCGTCATATAAAAGCAAAAAATGACTTACATCGGTGAGTTATTTCACCTATGGTTATAACGACAAAAATAAAAAAGGAAGGCTCGTGAAAACTTTAATTCATCGATTCAGTATTGTTTTAGCCGCTGCTTCGTTAAGTTCTTTGGCAGGGTGTGATGGTGGTACAACCGAACCACTGCGCATTGGTGCAACCATGTCGCAGTCAGGGGTGTACGTGACGCAAGGCAGCGCCGCTCGCAATGGCTATCTGCTGTGTGCCGAGGATCTAAATCGAAGTGGCGGGTTGTTAGGTCGTCCGGTTGAGTTTGTGATTTACGATGATGAGTCGAACCAAGCAAGAGCTCAAGCTTTGTATGAACAGCTCATTACCGAAGACCGAGTCGATGCGATTATGGGCCCTTATGGTTCAACGTTAACCGAGGCTGTTGCCCCAATTACTGAGAAACATCGTTTTGTCCACATTACGCCGTTAGCAGCAACTTCATCGATTTGGGAGCAAGGGCGTCATCATCTATTTATGGTTTTACCACCGGCGGATGTATTTTTAGCGGGCTTGATAACGTTAGCCGACGAGCATGGTTATCAGCGTGTCGCGGTTCTGCATGAAGATGCGTTGTTCCCGCATGCAGCCGGTCAAGGCGCAGCGCGATTAGCTAACGACAAGGGTATGGCGGTTGTTTTTAATCAGGCTTACCCGAGTGGTACAACAGATTTTTCTGCGTATTTACAGGAAATCGCAGCTGCGGACACAGAAGTACTTGCGCTTGCAGCCTCGGCACTCGACAACTTCGTGGCCATTACTGAGCAATTAAAAGCGCTTGATATCAATGTGAAAATGATCGGCAACTCAGGTGCGGTCGACGAGTATCAGCAAGCATTAGGTGCAGACGCTGACTATATGTTCGGTTTGTCAGCATGGGAGGCTTCAGTCCCTTTACCCGGCTCTGAGGCGTTTGTTGCTGCTTATCAAGAACGTTTTCAACGGGCGCCAAGTTTCCACGCAGCGGGTGCTTACGGAAGCTGCCAGCTTCTTGCGCATGCCATCACGACCGCAGGAAGTCTCAATAGCGATGCGATCAGAGATGTACTTTTAAATACTGAAATGACTACAGTATTCGGTCCGTTTAAAGTCGATAAACGCGGTTACCAAATCGCTCACCAAGGTGTATTTATTCAATGGCAAGAGGGTGAAAAGCGGGTTATCTGGCCACCACAACAAGCCGTTGCTGAACCAAGAATACCGATGCCAAGTTGGCAGGAAAGATAAAACGATGAAGCAGTTAAAGGCCACGACTTTCGTGGCCTTTACATGTTTAACGGGAGAGAAATTCGTCCGGGAAGTGCATCACCCAATTGATAAAAAGCTCGGTGCCGATGCGCAGCGCATCCTCGTCAGCATAAAAATAAGGTGAATGATTACTTGGCGCAGTCGCCGGATCTTGGTCGTGTGGCGTAATGCCTAAGAATACGAACATCCCCGGGACTTCTTGAGCATAAAACGAGAAGTCTTCGGCACCGGTAACCAGTTCATTTTCACGGACATTTTGCTCGCCAGCAACGACTTGAGTTAAGGGCAGCAAGTGAGCAACCAGCTCTGGATCGTTATACGTAACCGGGTAGCCTTCATGAATATGAATGTGAGCTTCAGCACCTGCAGCTTTCGCTGTGTGGGTTGCCGTGCGCTCAAGTAGTTGGAAGATGTCAGCACGAATGCCCATGTCGAAATTGCGGATGGTGCCTTCTAAATACACTTCATCTGGAATGATATTGTTACGAACACCACCTTCGACGATGCCAAAGCTGACCACGGCAGGCGCTTTAGTTACGTCAACTTGACGGCTCACGATGGTTTGCACGTTATTGATCACTTGTGCTGCAGTAACAATCGGGTCAATTCCGCCCCACGGCCGTGAACCATGGGTTTGCTCGCCTTTAATCGTGATTTCAAACCGATCAGAGGATGCCATTAACGGGCCTTTACGGTAACCGATGACGCCGGTGTTACCAGCAGACCAAACATGGATACCGAGTACAGCGTCCGGTTTATGCTCAGCGAATAATCCTTCCTTCAACATCAACTCAGCACCACCTTCTTCACCTTCGGGAGCGCCTTCTTCAGCCGGCTGGAAAATAAACATGACGTTGCCTTCAATCTCATCGCGATGCGCGGCGAGGTGGCTCGCTGCCCCAAGTAACATCGCAACGTGTAAGTCATGACCACAGGCATGCATCACAGGAACTTCGCGCCCACGATATTCGCCCATGGCTTGTGAAGCGAAAGGAACGTCAGTCAATTCTTTGACGGGTAAAGCGTCCATGTCAGCACGTAAGGCAATGGTTGGTCCGGGTTTGCCACCGCGTAGGAAGCCAACAACGCCGGTATGTGCGATCTCAGTCTGAACTTCCATATCGAGCGAACGGAGGTGTTCGGCAACAAGTGCAGCGGTGCGGAATTCTCGGTTACTTAATTCGGGGTGCTGATGAATATCGCGTCGCCACGTAATCACTTGTTGCTCAAGTTGCTCACTAATGCTGTGCACACTTTTTTGCTCTAAGGCCTTTGTTAGGGGGCTAAACCAGAGCGGTACTGTGAGCATGAGGCCAGCCATTGCCTTACGTGCTGACATAGCGAAACGATGATGGGGTAGCGTCGTGTTGGACTGCATCGGATAACTCCTTAATGAGTAAATTTCATTCTGATTTGAGTATGGCAGTATGCGCTCTATTCGACAACTTATGCTATCGTAGTCGGGTAATTTGGCCTGAGTAAGTCATGGGAAAAATCAAGGTGTTTAATGTGGTATGAACACGCCGGGGTAAGGTTTAAACTGACCCGAAAACCGATGAAAACGATTCGAATCCGTATTCGCAGCGATAGTGGTGAAGTCCGTGTATCGGCTCCGCCTTGGGCAAGCGATCGTGATGTACTCAATTTTGTTGCTGAAAAAAGTACTTGGATCCGTCATCATGTCGAGCGTATCGCTGGTTCCGAGCAAATGACTCAAGCC
>JAMCRH010000102.1 GCA_023380515.1 Gammaproteobacteria bacterium
TACCGAAGAAGTTGTTTGATAGACTCGGTTTAATATCGCTGATGGACAGTTATCATCAGCTCAAATGTAACGTATGAACCGCCGTGGTACGGAACCGTATGCCCGGTGGTGTGAGAGGACGGAGGCCGTGAGGCCTCCTCCTACTCGATCTCATATCGCACTAATGTTAGCAACATGTGTCGAACAAACTAAACCCAAGCTATTTTGTTTAAACAACACGAACAATAAAAACAACAAGGAACAATTATGCGACTTTGGTTGTTAGCCCTAACATTGAGTTTAAGTATTGGCATTGTCGGTATGGCAAATGCACAACAGAACATTGACTTTGACGCGTTTGACCCGGTGTACCAGCCACTCAGCGAAGCGATTGCAAAGGCAGATCATAAAGCTGCTCAGCGGATTATGAAGGGGCTGGAGCGTCAGCATGGTAAAACTGCCGATTTCGAATTTTTGAGCGGCATTGTCACCTTATTGCAAATGAATGATGCAGGCGCGTTGCGGTTGCCTTTCCTCGCACGGCGGATGCGCAGTCACTGGTTAAAAGCCGTGGAATACGACCCGAACCACGAGTTGGCACATTTCAGCTTGGTTCAATATTTGGCGAATGCGCCGGGTATTGTTGGTGGCAGTCTTGAAGATGCAATCAAACATCGCGATCGCCTCCATGAGCTCAATAGCGACCATCGCTTTATGGCCGACATTGTCATTGCCATGGTGCAGGAAGATGAAGCTGCGGAGCTAGCGGCGTGGGATGCGCTGTTTGAAGCACAGCCGGACAATGCCCAAATTCGTGTCAACTATGCGGCGCAAAAGATCAACCAAGAGCAGTACGAGCGAGCGCTTGAGCAATTGCAAGCGGCATTGGCGCTGGTTGCCGACAGTGAAGAAGAAGCGGATACCCGAACGTTGACGCAACTGCACTATCAGTGGGGTAAATTAGCCGCAGTGTCGGGTATCGAGTTGGAGCAAGGCGCGGCGTTTTTATCGACGTTACTTGCGGACGAGCGCTTACCTGAGGGTATGAATCAAGGTTGGGTGCAGTTCCGTTTGGCACAAATTGAACAACACCGAGAGAATCGCGATGCCGCCAATCAGCTTTTTAGTGCTGCAGAGAAATTTGCTAGCGATGACGAGAACTTGCGCAAAGCCTTGACTGAGCAAGGCCGGTGCCAACGGGCTTGTTAATTACAGGTGACGGCGAAAAAACGCGATCACATCCCGAATATAATCGTCTTGGTAGGGCACGAGTTGATGATTCGCACGCGGGTAAATCGTCAACTGATGTGGGCGATCTGCCGCAGCAAGCGCTGCTGCCAATCGCTGGGATTGTTCATCGCTGACGTCCCAGTCTCGACTGCCATGTAGCAATAAAATCGGCAAGTCAGCCGGGAGTTCATCGGCCCATTGAATGGCACTTCGAGCCTGCATTTGGGCGTCGCCGTCTGTGCTGAAATCGGGGATGTAACGGCGTGCTGGGTGATGTTCAGCACCCCAATCCGCGACCCACGCGTTAAGATCACCGATAGTCGCGACAGACACGATTGCCTTGAACTGACCCGGTTGTGCTTTCGCTGCCAAAAAGCTCATCATTGACCCACGTACACGCCCAAGCATAACAATCCGATCTTTGTCGATATCGGCCAGTTGCGCTGCTAGGTTAGGTAGAGCTAGGATATCCCGAACATCGGCACCGCCATATTCGTCGGAGCCGTTCGGCATTTGCGGAAAGACACCACCGCCACCGCGGTATTGGCTACCAATCACCATAAAGCCAGCGTCGGCAAACGGACGTAAGTCATACAGGAGTTGATCGAAGTTGACCGCTCCCGTCGGTCCTTGACCGGCACGATTATAGATAATGACTGGCAGCGGGCCTTCCACATTGCGAGGAATGAGGGCAAAGCCACCGACATAGATGCCGTCATGTTGGTAGACAAACCAACGACAATTAATGTCTTCGCGCATGGTGTCGAAACTGGCCTCGCTGAGGCGCTCTTGAAATTGCTCAGGACTGCGTCCCGGGTTACGCTGAATAAATTGGGCTTGTAACGATTCGTAGCTGTCGTTCGGTGCGGTGTAGCAAGTTGCGTTATATTCGATTGATACACCTTGCGCTTGGGCCGTGACCGCAATAGCAAACAAAAAGAGACCTAGACTAAAAACATATGACCGCAAATTGAAAATCCCTGCAGGTAAATGACAACAAAAGGCTTGTGGGCCACTGGCAAGAGCAGCAGCTTATCATGGTACGTCAAGCACTGCGAATGAGAACAGCGCTTGACGTAAAATTTACCGATAGGACGTCGTTCTAACTGCCGTTTTCCTGACCGTCGTGATTATCCTCTGCCACTTTTTTCCGCGGCGGGTTTATCCAGTAAACTTTGGTATTGACAGTGTTGGCAGCACGCTCGACTGAGTGCATTTTGTCCCAGTCCACTTCCGATTTTGCTGCGGTTTGGTAACCTCCAGTACTGGTGCATCCTGCGAGCATCAGAAGCGTGAAACCTCCAATTAAATATGCTTTCATAAACACCTCCACATCATGTTTGATGCATTTAAAACTATAGACCA
>JAMCRH010000103.1 GCA_023380515.1 Gammaproteobacteria bacterium
GTGTTGGTTGCATCCGGGTCATGGGTTTGTTGTGCGGCAGGCGAAGCTGCGTTCGATGTTGAATTTGGATCTTGCTGTGCGGCAGGCGAAGCCTGCCCTACGGTTTTGGTTTTATCGTTCATCGGGCTATGATGCTCATTCTGAAACGTGCATGGATAGCCAAACCGAATAGAATCAAGCAGATGGCAAATTTGTATGTGTAGGTAATGTCGATGCCTGGCACCGATTGATACATGCTAAACATCGCCATGCGCATACTTTCAACGCCGTGCAGCAATGGGTTATACATCAATACTTCGCGAATATGGTGCGGGAAATATTGAATCGGGAAAATAACACCCGACAGCATGTAAAGCGGAAAGCTAATCAACGAGACGAACTTACCGCTTTCCTTGACCGTTGAAATCGCCACTGAGAACACCAGCGCAATGCCGAGCCCCACTAACGCGACGCCTATCCAAGCGACCACACCGGCTAGCACGTCGTCGGGTTTTAACACTGAAAAACCGATAAACACGAAGATAGTCAGGAACAATACCGCCACTAACGATTGCAGCATAAATTCCAACGCACAGCGTGAGAATATGGTGTCTACCGGTTGCACCTGACGATACGCAAAGAGCCCGCGAGCTGCTTCTACAGCGTGCATGCCGCGGTTCATTTGGTTCCTAAACAAAATGAAGGTCAAGATACCGACTATCAACCAAGGAATAAATTCCGCCCCTGGAATTAAGCGCCCAGTACGGCCTAATAGATTACGCACCGCTATCATAATCGATAGATGCAAAATCGGCTCTAAGAAAAGCCATAGCGGCCCCAGGCGATCTTGGGTCATGCGCGCCATGGCTTCACGCATAAACAGCGCGTACCAAACGTCGAGGGTAACTTTTAGCGATGACCGCGCAGGTAATTGCACCAGTTCAGCCTCTTATAAGTCCAATGCGATACGGGTTGTTACCGCGATTTGATACAAAATTTGCGTCACAGCGGTCACCAGCTGTAAGTTCTTGCTCTGTACTTTTGGCAGCACCAAAATTTCATCGCCTGGACGCAGTTCGACCTCGTTCGAATAACGAACTTCACCGTTCTGACGCACAATTAAAATACGCTTGTCGTCGGCGCGATCGGTTAACCCGCCCGCATTGGCAATGTAATCACTGACACGCTTGTTGCGCTGGAACACTGTCGACTGCGGCACGTACACTTCACCGCTGACCAAGATCGAGTCGGTGCGCTCAGGCAAAGTAATCACGTCGCCGTCCTGCAAACGAATATCGACTATTTGATTGTTGTCAGCAACGACTAAGCGACCATTTGGCTCTACTTCCCGTGCGCGCAACACAAATTGGCTAATAAGCTCTGCTTCCCGCACCCGAATCGCCGCTTCTTCTGCAGTTGCACTGCTCGCACCTAAGTAGGTCATTTCTAAACGGCGTAAGCTTTCTTCCAAAGCTTCGCGCTGACGCTCAGCAACACTTTCGCGGCGAATAGAAATGCTTTCATAGGCGGTTTCACGCGGGTTGATAGCAATACTATTTAGTAGTTCATGTAAAGTCGCGTCACGCGGCAATACAAAGTAGGTTTCACTTAAATAACGGCCTTCCAAGCGTACGACGATATTCTCGCTGCGCTCGTCCTGCTGGAATACAATTTCAAAGCCATTTTGCAATGGCAAGCTTTTGAAGTCTTCTAAGCGGTGATAGCGTGAGAACGGTTCGTTATCACGAATACCGCGCACTAACGCGTGTGACACGCCCGGCTTTAATTGCGCCAATTCAGTGAGTAAGCGACCTTCTTCGCCTTGCTCGATTAATTCGTATTGGTAGGTACGCCCAACGTCTCCGGAACCGACTACGACTGGCCCTCGACGCTCAACAAAAATGGTGTCACCATCCTGTAATTGTGGGTGCCCCATTTCACCATTCAGCAAGAAGTCGTAAATATCAAGCTCACGAATAGTTTCGCCGTCGCGCATCAGTCGAATACGGCGGTATGAACCCAGTATTTCGTCGACACCGTTGGCTTGGTCAAGGAAATACAGAATTGAGTCGCTTGGAACCCCGGCGTAACGCCCTGGTGAAGTCACGAAACCCGTAACGAAAACCGCGACTGGCTGCACGCCCTGTAAGTTGGTATACACTTCCACATTGTCTGGGTACACCTCACGCACCGCTGCACGCACTGTCGTGTCGAGCTGGCGATGGCTAACACCCTGTACTTGCACCGGACCAACTGTAGGAATAAAAATATTTCCCTGCGCGTCGACCGGTAACACGCGTTCAAAGTCGATCGCGCCCCAAATTCTCAAAGTTACCTGGTCACCTGGGGTCACTCGATACTCTGGGTTAAGGCCGTCAGAGCGCATGCCCCGGAAACCACCAGCAAACAGATCTGCACCGAAGGGTTTAACTTCGCTACGTTCCATCTCTTCTAGCTGCTCACGGGTTGGCATCGCGCCATAAGTGCCTTGACGCCAATCAGCTCGTTGCTGTTCTTGCACTGGCGGCGCTGCTTGTGCTGAGCTGGGTAAACCTTGGGCAGCTTGAGCTGCTTGTGCCTGCTGCATGCTGGTTAAGTCGTTGATGCTTTGCGCCTGCACACTGCCTACGCTGCTCATCGCGACTAACGCGGCAGCTGCCAATGCGCTGGTAATTTGGCTAATTAATTTCATTACATGGCTCCTGCTGCAGGTCGAGCATGGTCAACCACGTTAATTTCTTCGGCAATGGCGCGCGTAGCCACCCAGCGACCGCGGTTATAACGACACACAATGGCAGTTTCGCTATCCGCTTGACCAGCTTGCTGAGCAAAACTTAACTGGCCACGAAAACAAGGTCTGCCGCTGGCAGCAAAGTACCGGTGCGTAATTTGGTACTGGGTGTTGTCACCCCAAGGCGTGGTACCAAATTCGATGCGCTGTCCTGGCTGGCCGTCTTCAAGCGCGCTGTGTGCAGCACTTGGTACATCCGTGGTGCGAGCCTGGGTGTACGCCCATTCGTGGAATTCGTTCGGCAGTTGTTCACGCTGATGACTTGCACACCCCACTGTCGCAGTGAGTGCGATGCATGCGAGGGCAAGCCCAGCCCATGACTGTTTCAATTGTTTCATGAATTGTCTCTTTGGAAATTGCTAAACCTTATGTTTGGCTTAGTCACTATTAAATAAATCGCGGGTGTATACTTTTTCCGCAACATCAGCGAGCTGCTCATCTAAGCGATTAGATACAATTACGTCAGCTTGCTGCTTGAATTCTGCTAAATCATTAACCACGCGCGAGCGGAAAAACTCGCTCTCTTTTAATACTGGCTCATAGACAATCACTTCAATGCCTTTGGCTTTGATTCTTTTCATCACACCTTGCATGGCTGAAGCTCTGAAGTTATCAGAACCTGTCTTCATAATTAAGCGGTAAATGCCCACAACTTTAGGGTTTTTACGAATAATTGACTCGGCGATATAGTCTTTGCGCGTGCGGTTGGCGTCTACGATAGCTTGAATAAGGTTTTGTGGCACCTGGTCATAATTAGCCAATAACTGCTTAGTATCTTTGGGTAAGCAGTAACCGCCATAGCCGAAGCTTGGGTTGTTGTAATGGTTACCGATGCGCGGATCCAAACCAACCCCTTCAATAATTTGGCGGCTGTCGAGGCCATGCTCTTCGGCGTAGGTGTCGAGTTCATTAAAATAGGCGACACGCAATGCCAGGTAAGTATTGGCGAACAATTTAATCGCTTCGGCTTCGGTGCTGTCGGTAAACAGCGTTGCCACGTCCTGCTTCACCGCACCTTGCTTTAACAAATTGGCGAACGTTTCTGCGCGCTCGCTTTGCTCACCGACGATAATACGCGAGGGGTATAAGTTGTCGTGTAATGCTTTGCCTTCGCGTAAGAATTCCGGCGAGAAAATTATATTGTCGGTGTTGAACTTTTCTTTCAGCGACTTGGTATAACCAACAGGGATGGTTGATTTGATGACCATGACAGCATTCGGATTAACGCTCAATACTTGGGAAATAACCGACTCGACGGATGCGGTATTGAAATAGTTACTTTTGGCGTCATAATCGGTTGGTGTCGCAATGATGACAAATTCAGCTTCCCCATAGGCTTGCTGAGGGTCTGTTGTTGCGGTTAGATGCAGCGTTTTGTGGGCTAAATAATCGGAAATTTCTTTGTCCACAATAGGTGATTGCTTGCGGTTGAGCATTTCAACTTTGTCTTGCGCTATATCGATTGCGGTGACTTGGTTGTGCTGTGCCAGCAAGACTGCGTTGGAGAGCCCCACATAGCCTGTACCTGCTACGGTAATTTTCTTCATCCTATCGCCCTTTGTTTTGGCTGTTTGGTGCGCTTAGTTATGTGCCTGGTTTTGGACACGCTACCGCCCTTAGGTCTGGTTCCTAAAGCACCTTTATGGTCTAACATTCGTGTGTCAGTGCGAACTTTTCGCCGACAATTTTATACGGTTTTTAATAACTTGCAGTGCAAAAGCCGATTTACGCCCGATAAAACGCAAAAAACCTCCACGAAAACTCGCTGAGGCCTTTGTAATTCAAGCGCTAGACCAAATTGTAAAAATACTGCATATAACGCACTGCTATCCCTAAATTCTGCTCATCCTGAACGCGCTAATGGTACTTAACCTGCCATCTACATTCAAACCTTATTTACACGTCGGGCATGAGGCAACATCGGACGTTATATGATGACTTGAGGGCTCATGAACACTTGACTGGGGAGGATACCCGCCTCACTTTTAAAGCGCTTGAGCTGCTCAGACCGCATGGTATTCACCGACGGCTTTACGCAATTGCACAGCTGAGCTCGAATTGCTTTGGGCCGAACATCGGGGTGAGACTGCAAAAACAAAAGCACCGTTGCACGTAATTGCTCAAACCCTTTCGCCTGCCAGCGGCCTCTTTTACGAGCCTTAAGCTCAATGAAGTGATAAACCTCGTCGTACTGAAGCATGCAATCACACCGGGTTACTTCTCGCTGGTTCTCGTTTACGATTTCAACACACTGGTCAATTGCACGAAAAGTTACATGACGACGCTGTGGATTTTGCACTTCCGCAATGGCGTCGCTGCGAGCTTGAAACGCCACATAAGCTGGGGCTTGCGCAGAAACATCATCAAGCAACCAAAATTTTTCGTTTATTCCACAATCTGTCGCGCACTTCGGTAGTAAAAAATCCATTTTCACTCCAATGTTAATCCCTAAATTTCGAGTAAATCAGAAAATAATGAGTTCAGTTGATCCAATTCGTTATTCAGCTGATTCGCATCCTGCAAAACTCCATCATACTTGCCTAGTTCACTCACCGACCCATCACTCTTGAATTCATAGGTATTTACTCGCTCCGCATTCACTGCTGATACCTGTGGACAAATACTTGATACGCGATGTTTCTTTTCAATCGCAGATTTATCTGAATTTAAAGAGGAGTAGATCTTGGCAGCTTCCAAACTGATATTCAGGTAACTAATAATATACGGGCTATGAGTAGTCAGGAGTAACCTGTTATCAGGTCGGCCATTACTTGCACTCAGCAACCCAAACAACGCTTGCTTCTGTGACGTCGGGTATAGGTTTTGCTCCGGCTCTTCGACGATGTTAATAAAGCTGCTGTACGTGTAACGTTGCATAAGCTCTGTCGCTTTATCAATTTTCTGCTTATCATTCATCTGCTTGTTACTTAGCAAGCGCGACAATTCTTGCAACCATCGGCGCTCTGCTGCAACACTCATCTCATTTTGTTTT
>JAMCRH010000104.1 GCA_023380515.1 Gammaproteobacteria bacterium
TGCATAGCCCATTGTTTGCAAAATGCGTATCGTTGCTTGTGTTTGCTGGGTATGCAGCCAACGACTGTAGATATCCACCAACACCACAACACATTCTGAAGATTCAGGATTAAGATATTGACCCTGTGTTTGCCACCATTGTTTTGCATCTTGGCCATCTGCGTGGGGTAGCTTACGTTGAAACCAAGTTAAAGCGTTAATACCTTTAACTAAGGAGCGTGCTTTGTTAAGTATTGGCAATAGTCGATGATAATGACATAATAAACGCAGTTTCCAGGTAACACCTTCGGTAAGCTGTTGCTGATAAAGGACTTCTGATTTCAGTCGACTCATATCGACACTAGCAGGGCATTCTGACTTACAGGCTTTACAAGATAAACAGCTGGCTAACGCATCGCCAAGCTGTTGACCAGAAAGGGCTTTTCGAGGATCGGTCGATTGCAAGGCAAAACGCAATAAGTTAGCGCGACCGCGTGTTGAATGCTCATCATCTTGCGTCGCTTGAAAAGAAGGACACATAGCCCCCACTGACTGACGACACGCCCCAGCCCCATTACACTTTTCGACACTAGCACCAAAACCCGCCTCATTCGACCAATCGAATCCCGTCGCTAATGGCGTATCAGCAACGGATTGCCGCCAATCACGATCAATCGCTAAGTTAGAGATAATGCGTTGCGGATTGAGTAAACCATGTGGATCAAAGGCACGTTTTAATTCAACACAATAGTTATAAACGGTTTCTCCGAGTTGTTCTCGCAAAAAAGGACCGCGTAATCGACCATCGCCATGCTCACCCGATAAAGCGCCTTTATAGTGTTTAACCAAGTGTGAAACATGCTCTGCAATCTGCACAAATCGACGCTTATCTTCCGCTAAAGTTAGGTCTAATTCGGGACGCAAATGAATGAGTCCCACCGAAGCGTGGCCGTAGTAAATACAATTAACGCTTAATTCAGCCATAAGAGCACGAATATCGCGCATGAAAGCACTAAGCGACGTCACGGGTACAGCGGCATCTTCAATAACCGCAACGGCTTTACGCTTACCGACCTTACCCATTAGCAAACCCAGCCCCGCTTTACGCACCTGCCAAACGGCGGCCATATCCGCCCCACGTAAGGATCGCACATCGTAGGCATGCGCTAAGTTGCTGGCTAGCTGAGTCGTTAAGGCAATTTTATCGTTGAGTTCGGCTTCACTGTCTGCCGCTAATTCGACCACCTGCACGGCTTCTGGGTCACCCGCTAACCAAAAACGGAAGCGCTCAAAACCCGCATGGCCTTTACTACCTGCCATAGTGGGTGCATCAATTAACTCGACTGCAATCGGCTTAACACTCAGCAAGCTTGGCGTGGCATCCAAAGCAGCAAACACATCATCGAACTGCACCACTACCAAGGCACGATGCAACGGCAAAGGCTGTAATTTAAAGGTAACGGAACTGACCAGCGCTAGGGTGCCTTCAGAACCACAGATTAAGGGTGCCAAATTAGCCTTTCCGCCTTCGGCTTGCCAACGAGATTGTTCAGCGATCACATCCAACGCATAGCCAGTATTACGGCGGATGATGCTGGCATCAGGATAAGCTTCAACCAATTCCGCTTTGCCATGCCGACAGATGTCATCGACACAGCGATAAATCGTCCCTTCAATGCTATTTTGAGACAACTTATGCGCTAACTCAGCTTCCGTTAACTCAGTAAACCTAACCAACTGAGCATCACTCAGTACAGCATCGACCGAAACAATTTGGTCACGAGGTGTGCCATAAGCGACAGAATAGGCACCACAGGAATTATTGCCGACGACGCCGCCAATGACACAACGGCTAGCTGTCGAGGTATCCAAAGCAAGCCATAGCCCATGTGCTTTCAACTGGGCATTTAACTCATCTAGCACCACACCCGGTTCAACCGTCACGGTTTGAGCTTCGATGTCTAACGTTAGGATGCGATTCAGATAACGCGTGGTATCGACAATCACGCCATCACCAATGGCCTGACCAGCCAAAGAAGTTCCCGCACCGCGCATGGTGATGGGTAATGAAACTTGCTGGGAAAATCTCACCAAGGCTTGTATGTCTTGAACGTTTCTAGGCCAACAAATGAGTTGAGGAAGCTGCTCAAAAACAGAAGCGTCAGTGGCATAACGTTGGCGCGCCCCTAAACTGGCATCCACATCGCCCTTAAAACCCAACTCGCGTAATAAAGCAAGCCAATTAGTTTGCATGAGAACCTTCATCTAACAGATTTTGAATGGCTTCGCTCACGCGTTGCACCGACATATCCTTTTCATAACACGGCGGTATCAACTGTTGATCCGTTAATTCAATACAACGCTCTCGCATACAAGGCGCACAAGGAAACTTAGCTTGCAACACCTTGGCTTTAGGGCCAATCACGCCCGTTAACCCCGGTTCAGTCGCGCCATAAATGGCCACAACGGGGCGATGCAGTGCCGCCGCTAAATGCGTCAATCCTGTATCCACGCCCACCACACACTCGGCACCAGCCAACACGCGTGTCATAGCAGCCAGTTCTAACTTGGGTAAGACTTCAACGTGTTGGGTTAATCTGGCTAATCGTTCCCGACCTTACCCATTAGCAAACCCAGCCCCGCTTTACGCACCTGCCAAACGGCGGCCATATCCGCCCCACGTAAGGATCGCACATCGTAGGCATGCGCTAAGTTGCTGGCTAGCTGAGTCGTTAAGGCAATTTTATCGTTGAGTTCGGCTTCACTGTCTGCCGCTAATTCGACCACCTGCACGGCTTCTGGGTCACCCGCTAACCAAAAACGGAAGCGCTCAAAACCCGCATGGCCTTTACTACCTGCCATAGTGGGTGCATCAATTAACTCGACTGCAATCGGCTTAACACTCAGCAAGCTTGGCGTGGCATCCAAAGCAGCAAACACATCATCGAACTGCACCACTACCAAGGCACGATGCAACGGCAAAGGCTGTAATTTAAAGGTAACGGAACTGACCAGCGCTAGGGTGCCTTCAGAACCACAGATTAAGGGTGCCAAATTAGCCTTTCCGCCTTCGGCTTGCCAACGAGATTGTTCAGCGATCACATCCAACGCATAGCCAGTATTACGGCGGATGATGCTGGCATCAGGATAAGCTTCAACCAATTCCGCTTTGCCATGCCGACAGATGTCATCGACACAGCGATAAATCGTCCCTTCAATGCTATTTTGAGACAACTTATGCGCTAACTCAGCTTCCGTTAACTCAGTAAACCTAACCAACTGAGCATCACTCAGTACAGCATCGACCGAAACAATTTGGTCACGAGGTGTGCCATAAGCGACAGAATAGGCACCACAGGAATTATTGCCGACGACGCCGCCAATGACACAACGGCTAGCTGTCGAGGTATCCAAAGCAAGCCATAGCCCATGTGCTTTCAACTGGGCATTTAACTCATCTAGCACCACACCCGGTTCAACCGTCACGGTTTGAGCTTCGATGTCTAACGTTAGGATGCGATTCAGATAACGCGTGGTATCGACAATCACGCCATCACCAATGGCCTGACCAGCCAAAGAAGTTCCCGCACCGCGCATGGTGATGGGTAATGAAACTTGCTGGGAAAATCTCACCAAGGCTTGTATGTCTTGAACGTTTCTAGGCCAACAAATGAGTTGAGGAAGCTGCTCAAAAACAGAAGCGTCAGTGGCATAACGTTGGCGCGCCCCTAAACTGGCATCCACATCGCCCTTAAAACCCAACTCGCGTAATAAAGCAAGCCAATTAGTTTGCATGAGAACCTTCATCTAACAGATTTTGAATGGCTTCGCTCACGCGTTGCACCGACATATCCTTTTCATAACACGGCGGTATCAACTGTTGATCCGTTAATTCAATACAACGCTCTCGCATACAAGGCGCACAAGGAAACTTAGCTTGCAACACCTTGGCTTTAGGGCCAATCACGCCCGTTAACCCCGGTTCAGTCGCGCCATAAATGGCCACAACGGGGCGATGCAGTGCCGCCGCTAAATGCGTCAATCCTGTATCCACGCCCACCACACACTCGGCACCAGCCAACACGCGTGTCATAGCAGCCAGTTCTAACTTGGGTAAGACTTCAACGTGTTGGGTTAATCTGGCTAATCGTTCCGCTCTTTCGTGCTCCTCGTCATTACCCCAAGGCAGTAATACTTGGCGCTGTTGTTGCCGAGCAAATAAGATCAGCGCTTGCCAGTAGGCTTCTGGCCAATGCTTGCTCTCCCAAGTGGTAGCATGAGCAAAGACCCAATAGTGAGTCTGCTGCGAAGGAATGGATCGCAATTTTGGCGCAATATGAAAGTCGGTTTCATCCATATTTGGCAAGGGGTAAGCTAAGGCTTTGGCAAATAACTCGCGCACGCGCGTAATAGCGTGTTGCCCCCAAGCAACCGAATGGGTGATCTGATAAAAATGACTGGCTAAAGGCTCGCGAGCGCTGTCTGATGCCAAACCATGAATCGGTGCGTTGATCAAACGTGTCCAGATCGCACTTTTTAATAATCCTTGCGCATCAATAACCAAATCGTAGTGTTTAGATTGCAAACGACGACGCAAGGAAGCTAATTCACGCCAGCTATCCAGTGAAAAAAGTCGTTTGCGTAAGCGACGCCAAGGTAAGGCAATGACTTCATCCACAGCGGGATGCAATAGAGGAAGATCAATAAAGCTTTCTTCAACCAACCAATCGAAACGAATATCGGGAATCGCTCGCACCGCATCGGTTAAGGCAGGATAAGTGTGAATAATATCGCCGAGTGACGATGTTTTAATGATCAGAACGCGCATAAAATCAGCAATCACTCATCGAAAAATAGTATTACTATTTTACCAGTGACAACAGGAGTAAAGAATATTTTTTTAAGCAAGTTTGACAGCAGAAAAGGAGAAGAGAATAAGAAATGAAATTGTGAAAACTTCTTTTGGTGATTTGAAGCATTAAAGATTGGAGCGGGATAAGAGACTCGAACTCTCGACCCTAACCTTGGCAAGGTTATGCTCTACCAACTGAGCTAATCCCGCTTTATGGCGTCCCCACGGGGATTCGAACCCCGGTTACCGCCGTGAAAGGGCGATGTCCTAGGCCTCTAGACGATGGGGACATGTATCAAATCAGCTATACTGCTTGTGACAGCTTAACTAACTTTTATCTTAGGCACTCTTGGTGGAGCTAAGCGGAATCGAACCGCTGACCTCTTGCATGCCATGCAAGCGCTCTACCAATTGAGCTATAGCCCCTAAGATTTTTCAAATTATAGAGACTAAGCTCGATACTGTCAAGTTGATTCGCTTAAAAAGCGACAATTTTATGACAGTTGTTCAATCACCGTCGTTAATCGACGCACTACCGTTGTTTTACCCAACACATGTGCCACAGAATCAATCGCTGGTGACTGACCCGAGCCTGTTAATGCCAAACGGAATGGCATTCCCACCTGCCCCATTTTCACACCATTAACTTTGCCTGCTTCGACCATAGCCTGATGAATAACCTCAACGCTCCAGTCTTCCGCATTAGCCAACAGCTCACGCAAGCTCACTAATACAGGCTTAGCAGTCGACGTTTTCCAGTGTTTTTCAGCCATCTCGGCATCAAAACTGGTCGGATCAGCATAAAAATAGTGCGCTTGCAATGCTAATTCACCCAAGGTTTTAGCGCGTTCTTTCAATAAGTCACACACCGTAGGCAATTCAGGACCATGATCTAAATCTATGCCTGCAATGGCTAAATGAGGCGCAACATGCGGCGCCAAGGTTAATCCTCCGTGCATTTGAATATGCTGTTGATTGGTCCACAGACACTTATCGGCATCAAATTTACCGGGAGCACCATTAATATGCCCCAAGTCGAAATACTGAATCAGCTCTTCACGGCTAAAAATCTCTTGGTCGCCGTGTGACCAACCTAAACGCGCCAAATAATTCAGCAAGCCATCAGGTAAATAGCCCGCTTCTTTATATTGCAATACACTCACTGCACCGTGGCGCTTCGACAAACGCTGACCATCCTCACCCAATACCATCGGCAAATGCGCATATACCGGTGGTTCAACACCCAAGGCTTTCAACATATTAATTTGACGTGGCGTGTTATTAAGGTGATCGTCTCCACGAATCACATGCGTAATATTCATTTCCCAATCATCGACAACAACGGTAAAGTTGTAAGTGGGAGAGCCATCAGAACGTTGAATAATCAAATCGTCCAACTCACTATTCTGCACCACAACACGACCTTTCACCATGTCGTTAATCACCACTTCGCCATCTAAAGGGTTCTTGAAACGCACCACGGGCTTAATGCCTTCTGGTGGCGTACCAGTGAAGTCACGGTAACGCCCATCATAACGCGGCTTTTCTTTGCGTGCCATTTGCTGCTCACGCAGTTCATCTAGTTCTGCCTGCGAAGCATAACAATAGTAAGCCTTACCTTCTGCTAACCACTGTTGAATAATCTCGTTATAGCGTTCAAAACGTTGAGTTTGGTAGAAAGGGCCTTCATCATAATCCAGATTTAACCACGCCATACCCTGCAAAATCGCATCGACCGATTCAGGCGTGGAACGCTCTAAATCCGTGTCTTCAATGCGAAGGATAAACTGACCGCCGTGTTTACGCGCATATAACCATGAAAATAACGCAGTACGCGCCCCACCAATGTGTAAATAACCTGTTGGGCTAGGCGCAAAACGAGTACGAACCAAAATGTTTCTCCTTCATGCAAACGGCAAATGATTTTTCATTATAAACGACTCAATCTATAGCGCGTAAGCGTGAGTGACAATCAAAGCAAAAAAAACTGAGTTGACGTAAAATACTAGGCTGTATTTTATGATGCAAACGCAGGGCTGAATTGACCCTAGCGCAAACCAGCAAGGAATTGGATGCGATGAATTGGCGACGCTTCATACCCACACAAGAAAGTTTGATGAACAACCGTTGGTTGAAGTGGTTAACGCCATGGCTTGCCCATCCTAAATTATGGCATTGGTCGCGTCGAGGTGTGGCATTAGGCGTAGCTCTAGGCGTGTTTTTTGGCTTATTGATCCCTATTGCACAAATTCCCATTACCGCAGCTGCGGCTGTTATCTTACGTGCCAACCTACCCGTTGCCGCTGCAAGCACACTTGTTACCAACCCCGTTACCTTTGCCCCTGTCTATTATGGTGCTTATCAACTCGGCTCTTGGGTTACAGGAGATACCACACCCTTAGTAGATTTCGAAACCATTGAACAACCGTCAGAAACAGAAGTTGAAAAAGGTTTTTTTGAAAGCATCCAAGCCTTAGGTAAACCTTTATTAGTTGGCCTATCCATCATCGCCAGCATTTCTGGTGTACTCACCTACTTCATTATTGATTTTTTATGGCGTTGGCGTACGGGCTCACGCTGGAAAAAACGCAATGGTTCGGATTAGATTAAGATTAGTTTAGTATCGACTTTCTTAGCATTTAATAGGTACTTTTACGCTTACCCTCCGTTTACTTTTAACGAAATCATGATCGCTTCATCTTCTGTCTTGAGCCGTTCAATAACAAATCAATAACAGTTCACCCTCAAAACACATCCTGTGGTCATCTCTAAAGATTGCTTATGTTATGCTATGTCCCACACAAGACCTAGTTAAAGGCCGTACTTGAAATAAATTTTTACGATAACAATAAATAATATGAATACGCCGAATATTTTGTTGAATGAGTCAGTTGAAAATCTTACTTCGTCTTCTTGCCACGCTTCGGAAACCCCCAATTATCAGCGTCACTTCATGATCATTGAAAAAGCGCCCGAATTATGGATGAAGTTACAACCCCAAATTGTGGGACGCGGTGACCATATTACAGCCAGTAACACCGTTATTGGCATTGAAGACATACTTTCTTGTCAGGCTGTCGATGCAGTGCTCATTCGGTTAGAGGGTGAAGCCGATTTACTGTCCGCATCGCTCAATCTTCGAGAAAACTACCCCTACTTGCCCATTATTCACATCGGCGATGAGTCGCTATCGTCGGATACACTCAACACGCCTCAGCATTATGAACAAATCAATATTAATTTGCCGTTAACTGACCTAATCACACACATTGATCGTATTGTCGGAGAAAGTAGGCATAGACTTTCTCTGCTCAATAAGCAACTCATTTGGCATTACTGCTCGGCCAGCAACCGGTTGATTGATGCCAAACACAACAGCATCCAACTCACAGCCAATGAAGGGCGTTTCATTGCCGTTATCATGCAGTTTTCTGCCCAACAAGTCATTTCACGCCATGCTTTCGCCGTCGGACTCAATAAAGAGCATGCCAAAGGACTTGATAAACTGCTGAACGTTATTGCCTCTCGACTTCGTAACAAAGTGGCACAACACTCTAACCAGCCTTTTGAACTCACCTTAATTCGGGGTTCTGGTATTAAATTTGTAGGCGAAATTCATCGTCTACCCCAATTGGATTGTTAACACATGAACAAAACAGCCGCTCACAGCACCAAAGCCTATAAAGACCTTTTTGTTGTCGCCATAGGTGCTTCAGCGGGTGGCCTGGAAGCCTTAGAAAAATTCTTCTCTACCTGTCCAGCCGATACTGGTATGGCATTTGTGGTCGTGCAACACCTTTCACCCGATCACAAAAGCATGATGTCTGATTTATTGGCGCGATATACCAAAATGCCAATCAAAGTCGTCGAGCATGGCATGCTATTAGAGGCCAATTGTGTTTACCTCATCCCTGCCGGAAATTTGATGCGCATGGAAGGCAACAAGTTTCTCTTAACAAAAAAATCACCGCATGTCTTCACATTGCCTATCGACATTTTTTTCAGTTCGCTTGCTCAGTATTTCCAAGCACACACCATAGGCGTTATTCTTTCAGGAACGGGATCCGATGGCACCCGTGGCGCCTATGCGATTAATGAAGCGGGCGGCTTGTTATTAGCCCAAGACTGTCAATCAGCATCCAAATTTGACCAGTTGTCAGCGTTGAAATTTGACCACCCCAGACCCTAAAAAATGAGATAGTTAAATTACGTATTTTTCTTCCTGTGTTTGAAGCGGTAGGAATCATTTCCTG